>JACQHC010000034.1 GCA_016199245.1 Gemmatimonadota bacterium
ACCTCAAGGTGGGGTCAATCTGGTACGTGGCGGTGATTCACTGGGTGGTCGGGGTGAGTATGGACTGGTTCCTGGTACACTGAGCAGGCCATGGCGGGCGATGAAAGGCGATGTCGGCCGGTGCTCTCCATCCGCCAGGGCACGCATCGCCTGTTGTCGCCCCACATCGCCTGGCTGCCTTGCTTACTGCGGGACCACACTCGCTTTCCTGATGTAATCCAGCTCCGGAAAAGCGGTCGTCAGGTAGGCGTTCCCCTGCATCTGGATGCGGCCCTGGTTGGGCGTTTCGCCGTAACCGGAGTGAATACGGTCCACGACCTCCATGCCCTGGATGACGCGCCCGAATGGCGGGAACCCCATGCCGTCGAGACGGGCGTTATCTCCGAAGTTGATGAACACCTGGGTGGTGCGCGTGTTCGGTCCGGCCATCGCGAAGGTGACGTAGCCGCGCTGGTTGCTTTCCTTGACGGGGTCGTCCGGAATGCTGGCGCCGCGCCAGCGAGCCGACACTTGCGGATCTGCGTTGATTCCGAACTGCGCCATGAACCCCGCGATCACGCGGAAGAACCTCGCCTCGTCGTAGAAGCCGTGCTTGACGAGGTTGTAGAAGCGATCCGCTCCGTTGGGCGCCCAGGCGCGGGTCACCTCGACCACGAAGTCTCCCTCGCTGGTTTCGAACTTGACGCGGTACGTGGCCGGCGCGGTTTCCTTCATTTCAGGCGCCAGGGGATTGAGCAGCGGGTTCACGGCTTGCACGGCCTCCGCGGGCGGCGGGGTTTGAGCCTCCGGCTTGTCGCCGCCGCACGCGGCAGCCAGCCCGATACACGCGAGCAGAGTCTTTGCGGTCAGACTGACGGTCATGCGTGACTCCGATGGAGAACGGCTCTCATACTCGTCAGGTGGGCGGGCGGCCGCAAGACGGGGCGGGTGGGCGACCAGGCGGTCGGGCGGTTGGCCGACACCGTGTGCAACCAGCCGGCCGACCGCCTATCCGCTCTACCGCCCTGCTACCACGGTGTTCCTCAGCACCCCCACGCCCTCCACCTCGACCTCCACCACGTCTCCGGCCTTCATTGCCCGGGTTGTCTGCGGCGTTCCCGTGAAAATCACGTCCCCTGGCATGAGAGTGACGTACTTGCTTACGTAGCTCACGATCGTCGGGACGTTGAAGATCAGGTCCCGGGTGCGCTCGGACTGCCGCACTTCCCCGTTCACGCGCGTCTGGACCAGGAGATCGTCGTAGTTGAGCCCGGTGGCGATCGCGGGGCCGAGGGGCCCGAACGTATCGGACGCCTTGGCGCGGAACCACTGGAGATCCGACCGCTGCCAGGCCCGCTCGCTCACGTCGTTGCCGGCGGTGACACCGAAGACGTACAGCAACGCCTCTTCGGGCGAGACGTTCTTCGCCTTGCGGCCGATCACGATGACCAACTCGCCCTCGTAATGCAGGTCCGTCGCATCCGGCGGCATCACGATGTCCGCGCCGGTTCCGACGATCGAGGTCGGGTATTTCGCGAACAGCCCGGGATATGCCGCCGCCGGGCGGTCGCCGAGGTGACTGCGGTAGTTGAGCCCGACGGCGATCACTTTTGACGGCTCGCAGGGCGCCAGCAGACGCACGTCCGCGAGGCGGAAGGTCCTTCCCGTTTGGCGCGGCGAGGCGAAGAGATCGCCCTCCAGCTCGCGAACCGTCTCGGCCTCCAGAATGCCGTAGGCCGCTCGGCTCTGGTGGCTGAACCGCACGTACCGAGTCACCTGCGCGGAAAGCACGTTCGGCGCCGACAGGGCGACGACAAGCGCAAGCGTTGCAACGCTTTTCATGAAACCTCCAGTACGGGTGAGAAGACGTGAGAAGTGAAAGCGAGACAGAAGCAGCCCTCTCACTTCCTGCATCCCCACGCCCGTCCCGCTCACGCCAGCGCGATTTCGCCGTCCACGCGGATGTCGGCGCTTACGCCGTCGATCACCAGCGTGGCGCGGGCTTTCAACGTCTCATCGCCGCGGAGCGTGCCCGTTCGAAGGGCCGCGTCCACGGCCTTCTCGATCTCGCGCTGAGCCGTGACACCGAACTGCTTCAGGAATTTCCGGACCCCGAGGTTGAACACGTCCTCGTTCATGGCCCACTCTCCTCGCCATCCGTGTGCCGGCCAAACTACGCCTGCGTGCTCGGACCGCAACCACGGCGCCCCCAAGGAACCTCCGTACACGTCGCAGCTCTGGGTCTCTCGGGCCGCTGCCGTTCGCGATTCCCTTCTCTTGACGCGCCGGGCCCGGAGACCCAAACTGTCATTCTCCATCCGCAACCCTCTGACGGCCGTGATCCCGCGTGCGTAGACCGGACCGCATCACGCTCCCGCTCGGGGCGCTCGTCTTCCTGCTGATGACGACCGCCGCTCCGGGACAGAGCGGGACGGAACGCCGATCCCAGGGCCTGAAAGGCGGTGTGTACACGGTGGATCAAGCACAACGCGGCGAAGCCACGTTTGTCAGTCTGTGCTCGCCCTGCCACGCCGGGAGCCAGTTCACCGACTCAAGCTTCCTCGAGAGTTGGCAAGGCCGCAGCGCGTTCGAGCTGCTCGATCTCATTCGTTCTACCATGCCCCCGGAGCGGCCGGGCCGACTGCCGCCGATGCAGTACGCGGACGTCGTGGCCTACATTCTCCGCCTGAACGGCTTGCCACCGGGCGACCGGGAGCTGCCGGCCCCCGCTGAGGGCGTCGGGCAGGGAGGCGCGGCGCCCGCTGCGGCGAGCCGCTCGACGTCGAGCGGCGTCTACACCGCCGCGCAGGCGGCGCGAGGACGCGATGTGTATGGGAGCATGTGTCAAGGGTGTCACACACCGGCGTCGCATTCGGGCACCCCGTTCTTGCGCGTGTGGGGCGGGCGAACACTCTGGGAATTGTTCGACTACGTCATGACCGAGATGCCCATGAGCGACCCCGGGGTCCTCACGGATCAGGAAGGCGCCCAACTCGTGGCCTACCTGCTTCAACTGAACGGCATGCCGGCCGGACCCAATGAGCTTCCAACCAATTCCGCTGAGTTGAAGCAGATCGGCTTTGAAACGGCGTCGGTACGCTGATGAACAGGGGACGAATATGCACGGGTTGACGATTCGCGACATGATGGGCGCGGCGCTCCTAGGCTCTTGCCTGACGCTCCCTGTAGCCTCGAACGCACAGGACGGCCGGAATCTCGTGCGGGGCAACTCGCCGGGCGAGTGGCGCGTCTGGGGCGGCGACGCGTGGAGCACGCGATACTCGCCGCTCGACCAGATCAACGCGTCCAATTTCGACTCGCTGCGGGTCGCCTGGCAGTGGCCTGCGGGCGCGTTCGGAGCCGACGAGTACAATCGCACCACGCCGCTCTATGCCAGCGGCCGGCTCTTCACCGTCACCTCGACCCGCCGCGTCGCCGTCGCCATCGATCCGGAACGGGGCGAGGCGCTGTGGATGTGGCGGCTCGACGAGGGCATCCGGTGGCAAAAGGCGCCGCGCCAGTTCGCGGGACGCGGGCTCGCCTACTGGACCGACGGGATTGAAGAGCGCGTGATCGTGGTGACGCCCGGCTACCACATGGCGTCGCTCGACGCGAAGACCGGCATCCCGGACCCGAAGTTCGGCAGGAACGGCATCGTGGATCTGATGGACGGGCTGGGTCTGCCGCTGGTGCCGCTCGCCGTGGACGACACCGGCTCGTTGATCATCAGCGACGCCGCGCCGTACCGGCGCGCGCGGCCCGGTGAGAAGTGGGACCCGGTAACCCGAACGGGCGCGGACGGCACGATCGGCATCGATCCGGTGTACGGGCAGATCGCGGCCAGCTCGCCCGCGATCATGGTGAACGACGTGATCGTGGTCGGTAACTCCTCGATTCACGGCTACTACCCCATTCGCGTCCGCAACCTCCCCGGCTTCATTCGCGGGTTCGACGTTCGCACCGGACGGCAGCTATGGAAGTTCAACCTGGTACCGCAACCGGGCGAATTCGGGGCGGAAACCTGGAAGAGCGGGTCGAAGATCGGAACGGAGGGCGTGGGCAAGAACGACGCGTGGGCCACGTACTCGGCGGATTCCGAGCTCGGGCTCGTGTACATCCCTGTGGGCATGCCGCTGATGGACGAGTACGGCGGCCACCGCCCGGGAGACAACCTCTACGGCAACAGCATCGTTGCGATCGACGCGAAAACCGGACAGCGCAAGTGGCACTTCCAGATGGTGCACCACGACATCTGGGACTACGACACGCCCATGGCGCCGAACCTGCTCGACGTCACCATCAATGGCCGGCCCCGGAAGATCGTGGCCCAGACCACCAAGCAGGGCTGGATGTATGTGTTCGACCGGGTGACCGGCGAGCCGATCTGGCCCATCGTTGAAACGCCGGTGCTGCAGAGCGAGGTGCCGGGCGAGCAGACCTCAGCGACACAGCCGATTCCGACCAGGCCGGAGCCCTACTCGCATCAGGGACTCGAAGAGGACGACCTGATCGACTACACGCCGGCGATCAAAGACTCGGCGCTGGCGCGGGCCCGACAGTGTCGCATGGGACCGCACTACATCCCCGCCTCGCCCACGGATGGGACCGCGCCGAGCGGGTACCGATGCTCGTGGTACGCGCCCGGTGCCGCCGGCGGCGTGAACATCGATGGCGGCGCCGCCGTGGATCCCGAGACCGGCATGATGTATGTGGGCTCGCAGTCCGGGCTCGGCACGATCCGCGTGCAGAAGGACCCGTGCTCCGAGTTTCGCTACAGCTCGCCGCGGGACAACTGCGGACTGCTCGGCGCCCTGCCGCCGCCGCCCGGCTACACACCCAGCCCCGCCGGGCGCGGTGGCGGGTTCGAAGGACGGGCAGCGGGTTCCACGATCGGCGGGGTCTCGATCTTGAAGCCCAGGCAGCTGGGCGGCATCACGGCCTACAACATGGCCACGGGCGACAAGGCGTGGTGGATCCCCAACGGCACCACGGTGAACGTGACGAGCAATCATCCGCTGTTCACCGGTGTGACGCTGCCGCCCGTGGGCGGGCGCGGCCAGGCGCAGATCATCACGACCAAGACACTCGTGATCTACGGCACGGGCCGGAGCGGCCAGGACAACCCGCCAGGCCTGTACGCGGTCGACAAGGCAACGGGAAAGCAGGTCGCGAAGGTGGAGATTCCCTCGCGCACAACGGCGATGCCGATGACGTTCATGCACAAGGGCCGCCAATACATCGTGTTCGCAACGGGCCTGGGGGAGTGGAATAACGCTCTGGTGGCGCTGACCCTGCCCCCAAAACCGTGAGATACAAACGTGAGAGAGGTGCGCAAGAGGGCCGGCGACTCGGAATACTTGTCAAGACTTCTTACTCTCACGTCTAACGTCGGGTGGGAGGGCGGGATGAAACCGATCACCGCATTGGTCACCACGGCGTTGGTCTTGGCGGCATCGTCGCCCGCGCGCGCCCAGGCTCCTGTCACGCCGGCGAACGACGCGCCCAATCCCTACCGCACCATCGAGGGGTGGGCGAAGATGCCTGGGGGCCGGACCTGGGGCTCCACCAGCGCGGTCGCGATCGACAGAGACGGGGTCAGCATCTGGGTGGCCGAGCGCTGCGGCGCGAACAGCTGCGTAGGCTCCACGCTCGATCCGGTGCTCAAGTTCGATTCGACCGGGACGCTTGTCAGGAGCTTCGGCACCGGGATGATACTGTTTCCCCACGGGATTGACGTCGATCCTGAGGGAAATGTCTGGGTCACGGATTGCGCCTGCATCGGTGCCGCCGCTGCCGACTCGACCCGCGGCCACCAGGTCTTCAAGTTCAGCCCCACCGGCACCCTGCTCCTCACGTTGGGCACGGCCGGGGGAGCGCGGGAGCCCGGCTACTTCTATCAGCCCAACGACGTGCTCGTGACTTCGAACGGCGACATCTACGTTGCCGAGGGCCACGCGTCGCGCGAGGGCGCCAACGCGCGCATTCTCAAGTTCACCAGGGACGGCACACTGGTGGCATCCTGGGGCAACAGGGGCACGGGCCACGGTGAGTTCGACCAGCCGCACGCACTTGCCATGGATACCCGCGGGCGGCTGTTCGTGGGGGACCGCAGCAACAACCGCATCCAGATTCTGGATCAGGGCGGCCGGTTCATCGCGGAGTGGAAACAGTTCAGCCGGCCGAGCGGACTGTTCATCGACCGGAACGACGTCTTGTACGTGGCGGACTCCGAATCCGGCTCCGTGGCCCGGAACCGGCCGGAATGGAAGCGCGGCATCCGGATCGGTAATGCTACGAACGGCACGCTGACCGCGTTCATTCCAGACCCCGCGGACTCGGCCACGACCGGCACGAGCGCCGCCGAGGGTGTCGCGGCGGACGCGCGGGGGCATATTTATGGGGCGGAAGTCGGCCCCAGGGCGCTGAAGAAGTACGTCAAACGTTAAGAAGAGGACCCAGCCAATGACGGTCACCTTCAAGGTCAACGGGAAGTCCACCGCGGTGGACGTCCCGCCAGAAATGCCCCTGTTGTGGGTACTGCGGGATGTGCTCGATCTCAAAGGCACGAAGTTCGGCTGCGGCATCGCTGAGTGTGGTGCCTGCACCGTTCACCTGAACGGGGCGCCCATGCGCTCGTGCGTCATCCCCATGTCCGCTGTCCAGGGTGCAACGGTCACCACCATCGAAGGCCTGTCGACCGATGGCTCACACGCCCTGCAACGCGCCTGGGAGGAGCTGGACGTGCCGCAATGCGGCTACTGCCAGGCGGGGCAGCTGATGTCAGCCGCCGCGTTACTGGCGAAGACGCCGAAGCCCACGGATGCCGACATCGATGCCGCGATGAACGGAAACCTGTGTCGGTGCGGCACGTACCTGCGTATTCGCCAGGCCATTCACCGGGCCGCGACGATGCCGGCCGTGGAAGCCGGCCCGTCGGGCGCCGCCTCATCCGCGCGCGCCGCGCGGCGCTCGTAAGGAGGCCCCATGACTACTACTCTGAGCGTCAACCGTCGCCAGTTCCTGCAGGTGACCGCCGTGGCGGGCGGGGGGATGTTGCTCGCGACCTACTTCGAGCCGTTCGGCGCCCTGGCCGCCGAGCCGGCCACCGAGTTCGTACCCAACGCATTCATTCGCATAACGCCCGACGGCCTGGTCACGATCATGGCGCAGAACCCGGAGATCGGTCAGGGCGTGAAGACCATGCTGCCCATGATCATCGCGGATGAGCTGGACGTGGACTGGAAGAACGTGAGGGTCGAGCAGGCAGGATTCGACAGCGCCAGGTATGCAAATCAGTACGCGGGCGGCAGCACCGCCACGCCGAACCACTGGACCCCGATGCGCCGGGTCGGCGCGGCCGCGCGCGCGATGCTCGTCACCGCCGCGGCACAGACCTGGCGCGTGCCCGAGTCCGAGTGTGCCACAGCATCAGGCGTCGTGCTCCACCGTCCGAGCGGCCGGAAGCTGACGTACGGCGAGCTGGTGGACAAAGCCGCCGGGATCCCGGCACCGAATCTCGAATCCGTGAAGCTCAAGGACCCGCAAGACTTCAGGATCATCGGGCGACCGACGCCCGGCGTGGATAATCACGCAATCGTCACCGGTAAGCCGCTATTCGGCATGGACGTCACACTCCCGGGCATGCTGCACGCCGTGTTCCAGAAGTGTCCCGTTTTCGCCGGCAAGGTCGCGAGCGCAAACCTGGACGAGATCCGGGCGCAGCCGGGCGTCCGCCACGCCTTCGTGGTCGAGGGCGGCGAGGCGCTCACGGGCCTGTTGGGCGGCGTTGCGATCGTGGCCGACACCTGGTGGGCCGCCCAGAGCGCCCGGAACAAGCTGCGCGTGACCTGGAATGAAGGGCCGACTGCCGCGCAGAGTAGCGCCGGGTTCGCTGCGCGCGCAGCCGATTTGTTCAAGCAGCCGCCGCACCGATCTCTTCGGAAGGACGGCGACGCCACCGCGGCGCTCCGGACTGCCGCCAAGGTGGTCGAGGCCGAGTACTTCTATCCGTTCATCGCGCACGCGTCCATGGAGCCGATGAACTGCACGGCGCATTTCAAGGACGGGAAGCTCGAGATCTGGGCGCCGACGCAGACCCCGGCGAGCGGTCGTCCGCTCGTAGCGCGCACCCTCGGAATCCCCGAGGACGCGATCACTCTCCATTTGATCCGCGCTGGCGGCGGCTTCGGCCGGCGGCTGAACAACGACTACATGGTCGAGGTCGCGTGGATCGCCCGGGAAGTCGGCGTCCCGGTGAAACTCACGTGGACGCGCGAGGACGACATGCAGCACGACTTCTATCGTCCCGCCGGTTTCCATCGCCTGACGGGCGGCGTGGACGCTTCAGGCCGGCTCGTCGCGTGGCGCAATCACTTCATCACGTTCGGTGAGGGCGAGCGCTACGCGCCCAGCGCCAACATCGCCGACGATGAGTTCCCGGCGCGGTTCATTCCCAACTTCGCGCTCGACGTTTCGCTCATGCCACTCGGCGTGCCGACCGGCGCCTTGCGCGCGCCGCGCAGCAACGGTCTGGCGTTCGTGTTCCAGTCGTTCATGGACGAGCTGGCTCTCGCGGCGGGGAAGGACCCGGTACAATTCCGGCTCGACCTGCTCGCCAACACGCCGTTGCCGGTCCCGCCGCCGCCCGAAGGACGGCAGCCGGGTCCCGCGTTCGATGCCGCTCGGATGCGGGGTGTGCTCGAGCTCGTAGCTGAGAAGTCGGGCTGGGGCAAGCGGCAACTCCCGCGTGGAACGGGCATGGGCGTGGCGTTCCACTTCAGCCACCGCGGGCACTTCGCCGAGGTGGTCCAGGCGACGGTCAACCGGGCCGGCGCGGTCACGGTGGACAAGGTCTGGGTGGCGGGCGACATCGGGAGCGAGATCATCAACCCGAGCAACGCCGAGAACCAGACGCAGGGGGCCATACTGGACGGGATCGCCGAAGCGCTGGGTCAGGAGATCACGATCGAGCGTGGGCGCGTGGTCCAGAGCAACTTCAACAACTTCCCGTTGCTGAGGCTCACGCAGGCGGCGCCGGTAGAGGTGCATTTCCGGAAGACCGAGTTCCCGCCGACGGGGCTGGGCGAGCCCGCCTTGCCGCCGGTGGTGCCGGCGTTGTGCAACGCGATCTTCGCTGCGACGGGGAAGCGCGTGCGGTCGCTGCCGCTGTCGAAGCACGACCTGAGCTGGACGTAGCGATCTCGGATTGCGGGCCAGAACCGCAGAGAACGGGGAGAGCGCAGAGAGAAACACAGCCGGTCTTTCCTCTGCGCTCTCTGCGTGCTCTGCGGTGATTGCAAGGGGAAACCTGCACGTCGCGATGAGCAGAGGGGGGAGTGCATGACTTTCAAGAAAACCGCTGCGGTTGTCGCTACGGTGCTGTTCTATGGCGCGGCGCCCGGGCCGCAGCAGGCCCAGCGCATGAGCTTCTTCATCACGAGCGCCGGACCCGGCAACGGCGCCAACCTCGGTGGCCTCGAAGGCGCCGACCGGCACTGCCACACGCTGGCTCAGGCGGTGGGCGCGGGCGACCGCACCTGGCGGGCCTACCTCAGCGCGATGGCGGCGGAGGGGCGCCCGGCAGTGCATGCCAGGGACCGCATCGGCACGGGGCCGTGGTACAACGCCAAAGGCGTGATGGTCGCCCAGAACGTCGCCGACCTCCACAGCGACAACAACAAGCTGAGCAAGGAGAACTCGCTGACCGAGAAGGGCACCGTGGTCAATGGCCGAGGGGACTCGCCCAACATGCACGACATCCTCACCGGCTCGAGCCTCGACGGGACGGCGATGACCGGCGAGGGCTACACCAACTGCGGGAACTGGACCTCGAGCGGCGAGGGGAGCGCGCAGGTCGGCCACCACGACCGCCAGGGCGGCGGCCAGAATCCCACGTCGTGGAACTCGGCGCACGGCTCCCGCGGGTGCAGCCAGCAGAACCTCCAGGGAACGGGCGGGAACGGGTTGTTTTACTGCTTCGCGATCAACTGAAGGGCGGCGCGCGGTCGAGTCCTGGCCTTGGCGGGGCGCCCAGGACTCGCCGAACCACCCCGTACAACAACCACACCACTCCGGCCAGGATCAGCACCGCCATCAGGCCCCGCATCACGCCCACGACCAGCGCCAAGTCCAGGGACGGCCACCGGAACTGATACTGGCGTAGCGTTGACGCTCGTTCGGTCATCCAGTGCCAGGCGGTGTGAGCCACCAATGCGGACAACAGGATCGTACCCAGCCGCTCGGCCACCACGTGCCTGAACAGGGCTGAGAGGACCGGAATCGCCAGCCCAAGGATGACCAGCTGGCCCAGCTCGACGCCGAGGTTGAAGGTGAGCAGCGCGGACGTGAGGTGGGTACCAGCGAACTGCAGCGACTCCTTGAGCGCGAACGAGAAGCCGAACCCGTGCACCAGCCCGAAGCCGAACGCGACGAGCCAGCGGCGCTCGAGCTTCGCGCCCAGGATGTTCTCGAACGCCATGTAGACGATCGACAGCGCGATCAGGGCCTCGACCAGTGGCGGGAACCACAGGGCGCCGGGCACGAGGCCCAGCGCGGACCCGATCAGCGTAATGGAGTGCGCGACCGTGAACGACGTGACGATAGCGATGAGGGGGCGAACCCGGCGAAACGGGATCACCAGGCACACGACGAACAGCAGGTGGTCGATCCCCGCGAGGATGTGGGAGAACCCCAAGCGCACGAACCGCAGCGCGGCCTGGTGCCAGCGCGGATCGAGCCGTACGAGGCCGGGATTCCCCGGATACTGGAATACGCGCTCTGGCCGGCCCGGCGGAAGGAAGCGGAGCACCGTGGTCGTGCGCAGCCCGAGGTGGGCCAGCGACGGCTTGATCGAGAGGCGAGACTGATCGGACGCGATCGGGTACTCGAACAGCACGTCCATCATCGCCTGCTGCCAGATCAGCTCCGTCGCGACTGCCAGAGGCGGGGCCAGCGCCAGCGCGAGGGCCCTCTCATAGCGCTCGAACGAGCGGTCGGACGGCAGCGACACGCGAGCCGCCACGATCTGTGGGTCTCCGACTCGCACGGCGCCCTCGTACAGCTCGATGTAGCCCGCGAGCCAGAGTCGCGCGGCATCGCGAATCAGGGGTTCCGCGCGGGCGATCTCCAGATAGCCCGGACCGCGCACCGGCCACTGGATGTCGCGCATCGCTTCGAGCGGTACGCGCACGAGCAACCGCAGGCGCTGGCCCTCGGGCTTCACGTACACGAGCGCCGTGACGGTGGCGGGGACGTCGTGTGCCATGCCCGGCAGCGGCATCGCCAGTGCCAGCGTGGTCACGAGGGCGCCGGCGACGCAAAGACTCTGGACGGAACATGGGCGCGGCGTTATTAGCATGCGCAGTAGCGAGCCACGCACCGAGTATACGCTTCGGCGATTCACGGCACAGGGGGTTGGCGCAATGCGGCACGCGACGAGGCAGACGCACAATCTGACATTTGGAGCGATTCTGTTCGGTTCCGTTGCCGCGCTGGGCCTCGGCCAGGCGATGCTAGTGCGGGCCGGCAGCCAGCAGACCGTCGAAGCGCCGACGTTCGAGGTCGATCCGTTCTGGCCCAAGCCCCTGCCCAACCACTGGATTCTCGGTTCGACCATCGGCGTCGGCGTGGATGCGCGGGACCACGTGTTCATTATTCACCGTGGCCTGCCGACCCTCAACGCGCGCACCGAGGCCGGCCTCGCCGCGAACCCGCCGACCGGCGACTGCTGCGCCGCCGCTCCACCAATCCTCGAGTTCGACCCGGAGGGGAACCTCGTCAACTCCTGGGGCGGCCCGGGGCAGGGGTACGTCTGGCCGTCGTCCAATCACGGCATCTCGATCGATCACATGGACAACGTGTGGATCGGCGGGAACGGCACCTGTCCCGGCGACAGCACCGCATCCGCCGACTGTCCCCGCGGGGCCGTGGATTCCCACATCCTCAAGTTCACGCACGACGGCAAGCTCCTCATGCAGATCGGCATGCCGCTCCAGCGCGCCAACAGTAACAGCATGACGAGCTTCGGCCGCGTGGCGAAGATTTCCTTCGACGTGACGGCGAACGAGGCGTATCTGGCGGACGGCTACAGCAACAAGCGCGTCGCCGTGATCGACATGGACACGGGCAAGATCAAGCGCTACTGGGGCGCCTACGGCAAGACGCCGGTGGACACCAACATGGGACCGTACAGTCCGGACGCGCCGCCGGCTCCGCAATTCCGCAATCCCGTGCACTGCGCCGAGCCGACCGGCGACGGGATGATCTACGTGTGCGACCGGCCGAACAACCGGATCCAGGTGTTTCGGCGGGACGGCTCGTTCGTGAAGGAGGTGCGCATCGCGCCGCGGACGTTGGGCGACGGGGCGGTGTGGGACATCGCCTTCTCCCGCGACGCCGCTCAGCGGTACCTCTATCTCGTCGACGGGAAGAACGAGAAGATCTACGTCATCGACCGGCTGTCGCTCGAGATCCTGTACAGCTTCGGCGACGGCGGGCGACAACCAGGTCAGTTCTTCGGCGTCCACAGCATCGCCACGGACTCGCGAGGCAACATCTACACAACCGAGACGTACGAGGGGAAGCGCCTGCAGAAGTTCGTGTACAAAGGAATGGGACGGGTGCCGCGCCAGAGTCAGGCGGTGCCGTGGCCGCGGCGGTAGCCGTACTCGCCGCCCCGGCTACTTGAACGATACCAGCTCGATCTCGAATACCAGCGCCTGTTTCGGTCCAATCACGGGAGGCGAGCCCTGCTCCCCATACGCCAGCTCGGCCGGCAACCAGAATTGATAGCGGCCGCCGGCGCGCATAAGCTGCACGCCCTCCGTCCAGCCACGGATCACCTGGTTCAGCGGAAAAGACACGGGAGAGTCCGTGTTCGAGCTGTCGAACACGGTGCCGTCAAGCAACGAGCCCCTGTAGTGCACGGTTACCACGCTGGCCGGGTCGGGATGTGGGCCCGCGCCTTCCTTCAGCACCTTCCACTGCAGACCGCTCGCGGAAGTCCGCACATCGCTTTTCTTACCGTTCTCCGCGAGGAACGTGGTCCCTTCGCCGGCGTTCGTGAGCGCCGCGCCCGAGTCGCGCTGGCGCGCCTCGTTCATCATGCGCGCCTGCAGGGCCATCATGGTGGCTTGCGCCTGCTCCTCGGTGAGGAGCGGCGGGGCGCCGCGCAAACCGTCCCGCAGCCCGCGGAGCACGGCGTCCGGGTTGGCCGGAATGCCCTGCTGTTTCAAGTTCCCGCCGACCTGATAGCCAATCACGTAGCTGGCGGTGTCGCCGGGCGTGTCGAGTGCGGCCGTATCGCCGGTCCGGCCGCAGGCCACGCAGGCGGCACTGACGGCACCAAGGACTAGGTGTCGCATGGATGGACTATCCCCCTATCCCAATCGCTTGCGGAAGAGCTTGATCTGGGCACAGTGCTCGCGCTTGTGCCCGTAGTACGTGTACACCACGAAGTCGTCCAGCGAGTATTCCTCCCCGTACCACGGCAATGTACCCGCCTGGCGGCATTTCTCCGCCGGAATCTTCGCCACGAGGCTCATGTTCTTCGCATGAGTGTCTTTGTACTCGGCGAAGACCTGGGCGGGCGTCTTGCTCTTCCGCTTCGCGACTTCCTCCTCATTGAACTTGTCGCCCGCCCACCGCTCCAGGTATGGCGTGGGACCGCCTGCTAAGAGGCTGTTCAGCACATCCACCAGCACGTGCTCGAACGACGCCAGGTGAGCGACGATGTCCTTCACGGACCACACGCCGCACACCCCTCCCGTATCCCATTCCGTGTCGGGAAGTCCGTCCACCGTATCGAGAACCGTTTGGTGACCGTACCTGAGGATGTCGGAGATGTTCATGAACGCCTCATTCCAGGGTGGTCTGCGGTATACGCCGTCTCCAGTGGCGGCGGAAGATACCGCGTCGCGCGGGGTCGTGTGACCTGCGTCACAGTGGCGTGCGGAACCTGACCATAACTCGGGGTAGTATCGTAGCTGACTGGTCGCCCGCGCCGCGCACGCTTGCCGACAGGCTGCGCGCCGGGCACGTTTTCGCTGGCCCGGAGGCTCTCATGTCCATCCTCCTCAGTCGTCCCCGCTTCACTGTTCCCGTGGTTCTCAGTTTGAGCCTGGCCGCCGTCTCGTGCACCGACGTCGGGGTGGGCCCCGAGGACCAGGGCACTATGGAGTTATTCCAATCGGGGGACTTTTCCGATGCCTCCGGGCAATTGAATGGCGGCGTGGCCAGCGTCCGGGTCGTGCTGGACGGCGAACGGCTCCTGGCGCACCGGGTCCGGATCGGAACGCCGGCCAACGATGAGGAGATCGAAGGGCCGGTCGCGTCGTTCGAGCTCACCAACGCAGGCGGGACAGTGAAGGTGGTCCCCGGTCTCACGGTGCAATTCACCGGCGAGACAGAGTTCGCGATCGGTGACGAGGACGTGACGCGAGAAGTGTTCGTGGCCCGGCTCACGGCCGCGCTGGCCGAGGGCGCCGGGGCCTGGATCGAGGCTGAACGCGACGCGCCGTCCGCACCGCAGGCACCCGAGGATGCTTCCTTCGTCGCCAGCGAGATGTCGTTGCACCGGGGCGGTGAACACCCCGAGCTCCGGCTCAACGTGGACGCCGATAACCTGGCCCGCAACCCCACGCCTCCGCCTGACGGCTGGCTCAAGGTCCTGGCGCTGATGATCGAGCTTCGCGTGAGCGAGGGGCTCACGGTCATCGAGATCGAGAATGACGAAGTAGCGAAGCGCGAGTTCGCCGGCGCCGTGCAGGCAGTGGACCTCGCGGCGCGCACGCTCACGCTCGATGGTGGCCTCACGATCCGCGTGGTGGAGGAGACGGAGATTGGGCTCAAGATCGACCACGGTTTCCCGCTCGGGTCCCTCGAGGCCGCCGCTCAGGCCATCGATGCCGGGCTCACGGTGTTGGCGGCAGGGATCGGCGCCGTCGAGACGGCGGACCCGCCGGTCCTGGTGGCGATCCGATTGGCCCTGCTGCTCCGGACGGAGGTCGTGGCGTTCCGGGGCCGGGTAACGTCGGTCGACATCACGGCCTGGAGCGTCACGCTCGAGGACTCGACGACCGTACGCTTGTTCGCGGGGACGCTCGTGTTCCACGAGTCCGGCGACGTCCACCGCTTCGCCACGCTCGAAGCGGTGGCCGAAGCCTTGGCCCAGGGACGCGCGGTGATCGCGGAAGGCGCGGGTGCCCCGCTGCCGAGCGTCGCCCGCACGCTCCTGGCGCTCAAGGTGGCGTTCACGCCGCCACTCGAGAAGTTCGAGGGCGCGGTCACCGCGGTGGACGTCGAAGGGAAGTCCGTGACGCTGGACGACGGGACCGTCGTGCATGTCCCCGACGGGTCCATCCATCATGAACTGGGGGATCACGAGATTCTCACGTCCCTCCAGGCCGTGGCCGAGGCGCTGGAGGCGGGCAAGACCGTGCTCGCGGCTGGAGTCGGCGTGGTCGAGGGGCGGGATCCGCTCACGCTCACGGCCGTCCGTGTGGTGTTCTTCGTGGCGCCACCGGCGCTCCAGCGGTTCGAGGGCGTCGTGAAGTCGGTGAACCTCGAGCGGCCCAGCGTGACGCTTGCGAATGGAACCGTCGTGCGGGTCCCGGACGGCGTGATCCACGCCGAGTCCGGTGACACCAACACCTTGCGGACGCTGGCAGACGTGGCTGCGGCCGTCGCCGCCGGGAAAACCGTCTTTGCGGCCGGTGTCGGCGAGGTGGAGACCGCGGAGCCGTTGGTCCTGGTGGCGGTTAAGGTGATCTTCGTCGTCCAGCCGCCGGGGCTCGTGCGGTTCGACGGGATCGTGACGGCGGTAAACGTTGAGGCCGGCACCGTCACGCTCAAGTCGGGCGCCGTTATCCGCATAACGGATCGGACCACCATTCACGAGGACTCGACCAACGGTCACATGCTCGGCTCGCTCGAGGAGGTGGCCGAGGCGCTGGACGACGATCAGACCGTCGTGGCGGTGGGCGTGGGTGAGGTCGAGACCAACGACCCGCTGGTGATCGTCGCGCGCGACATGGCGTTCCTCGTCAGGCCCCCCGTGTTCGTGTTCTTCACGGGCACGGTCGCGTCCGTGGATCTCGAGGCCGGCCGGTTACGATTGGCGAGCGGAACCGTGATCGTGATGACGGACCGCACGGAAATCGCGGCGGACGCGCACACGCTCAACTCACTCGCCGCCGTGGCCGAGGCTGTGGCCGCGGGCAAGTCAGTCGTGACGGCGGGTGTCGGGATCCCGATCCCCGGCGACACGGAGACCTACGAGGCGGTCAAGATTGTCTTCGTAGTGAGCAGCTGAACTGCAGGGGAGAAACAGCGTGAGGGGTAAGGGGTGAGGGTTCCCCCTCACCTCTCACCCCTTACCCCTACGCCGTTTCAGTCGTCCGGCACCGCCGCCGCTCTCGGAATCTTCCCGTCCCTCATCGCCGCCTGATACGCGAATGTCGCGAGCACGATCGCCGCTTGCTGCAGATCCTGTGGCTTCAATCGCTCGGCGAAATCGGCGTTCGTATGGTGCGTGCGGACGTCGTAATCCACGTAATCCTGCACCGTATTGAACCCCGGCAGGCCGACCTGCACGAAGGCCACGTGGTCGGTCGAGCCAATCCGATCCATGATGTTGCGCCGGGCGCCGATGTCCTGGAGCGGCTGGAGCCAGGCATCGAAGATCGGCTTCACCGCCTCGTTCTCCTCGAGATACCAGCCGTAGATCGGGCCCGTCCCAGGATCGTGGTTGAAGTACACGGATAACTTGTCCCGCGCGGCGGGGTTGGCTTCACCGTAGTGCTGGGCCACGTGGGCGCGGGCACCCAGCAGCCCCTGTTCCTCACCACCCCACAACGCCACGCGAATCGTCCGGCGCGGTCTCGCGCCCAGGGCTTTGAGGATGCGCATCGCTTCGAGCAGCGACGCGGAGGCGTCAGCGTTGTCCGTGGCTCCGGTGGCCGAATGCCAGGAATCCAGGTGCGCGCCCACGAGCACCACTTCGTCCCCGATCCGCGGATCCGTGCCCGGGATATCGCCGAGCACGTTGTAGCTCTTCGTGTCCTGCGTGTGGAACCGGCTCACCACGTTGACCCGCAGCGTGACCGGGGTACCCGCCTCCACCATGCGCACGATCATGTTGTAGTGCTCGGCGGCGAGCACGACTGTGGGCGGGGCGTCATCCGGCGTGTCGCGCCGGCCCAGCACGAAGATGGTGCCATGTTCCCCCTGATTTGGCAGGAGCACCACCCCGGCCCCAACTTCGCGCAGCAGGGTTGACAGGGTCCGCCGATCCGCCGGCCCATCCATGGGCATGTTGGGCGGCGCGCCGATCCGCACGCGTTGCTCGTGTTCGGTGGGCTGGAGCCGGTCTTCCTTGATGGGCGCCGCCTGCGGTTTCATGGCGAGGACGATCGCGCCGCGCAGGTCCGCGGCCCGGGCACGGAC
>JACQHC010000037.1 GCA_016199245.1 Gemmatimonadota bacterium
CATATCGAGGCGCTGTCGCACGTCCCGGCGGCATTCCTCGAACGGCTTGCCCACCAGGGCCGGGGACGGTGGCCACACGATCGAAATCTGGTAGCTCTAGACAGCCGTTGGTCGGCCTCGGTACGAGACCGTGAACATCTCCCGGTCGACCCGCGCTTCCAGCAGGCGATCGACGGTGTCCACGAAATTGTTGCAGTGAAACTGCGTGTGAAATCCGAGAATGCTGCTGCCCAGCAAGCCGTCGAGCAGCTCGTCGCGCCACGGGCAGATCGCGAACGCCTCCGGATTCGGCCAGGGAATATGCCAGAAGGAGATGATCGTGGCCGCCGGCAGCGCCTCCTGGATCATCCTGGGTAGCAAGGCGAAGTGGTAGTCCTGGACCAGCACGATGGGATCGGGAGACTTCGACTCGTCGACCACCGCTCGAGCGAACGTCCGGTTCACCCTGACGTACAGCTCCCAGTCCGACGTCCGGAAGACAGGGCGCACGTGGGCGATGTGGCACAGCGGCCACAGTCCCTCGTTCGCGAAGCCGTAGTAGTAGCCGGTCTCCTCCTCGTCGCTCAGCCACACACGGCGGAGCTGATACGCCGGTCGTTCGGGGGGCACCGCCACCCGGTCGTGCGCATCCGCGACGTCGCGGTCGGCGGATCCGCCACCGTGCGCGACCCACGTGCCAGAACAGGCGCGCATGATCGGTTCCAGGGCCGTGACCAGGCCGCTTGCCGGTCGCCTGGTCTCAATGGCATCGCCCAGGCGGACGTGGATGTACGGCTCCCGGTTCGACACCACGATGACCTGTTGGCCGCGGAGATCGTCGCGCAGGATCGCGCGCAGCGTCTCGGGCGTCCACGCCAGCTGCTCCTCGTCGCGCGACCGGTGCTGGGCTTCGATGTCACGGATCAGGGCGCGCAGATCGCCCGCGATGGGGCGAAGCTCCGGAACGTCGGGCCGGTCCGACGGGCGGAACAGGCCTTCGCCTCGCAGCAGCGCCCGGAGGCCTTGAACCCAGCCCCGCCAGCTCAGCTGGGCGATAACGACCGTGATCAGCGCGACGGTCGCTCCGAGGCCGACGAAGAAGAGGAATACGTACTTTCTCGTTTCGGCGCTGCGGCGCGCGACGAAGCTCATGTCGTGCACGAGCACCAGGCTCCCGATCGCTGCGCCCTCGGCTTCGAGCGGCCGGACCGAAACGAGCACGGGCCCGTGGGCGGAGGTCAGCAAGTGCCCCGAAGGGCCCGGGAACCGGTCGAGCGCGCTGCAGCTGGCCTCGGGCGGCAGCGTGGGCGTCGCGACCGGCTCGCCCGGGGGCGCCGGGCAGAACGCAATCGCGAAGAGGCGTTCGTCCTGCGTGATGCGGGTGAAGAACTGCGCCATCCGGGTCCGGTTGCCGGCACGAAGCAAATCCTGCAGGGGTTCCTGCACGGTGTTCGCGATGAGGCTGGCGCGAATGTCGAGATCCCGCACGAACCACCGCAGGGTCAGCTTGTCGACGAGGGGCACCACCGCGTACGCGAAGGCCGCGAGCGCGAGGAGCAACGGAATGACGAAGCGGAGAGAGAGTCGCATGTCCTTTGACTGCGAAGCTAAACCCTCGACCTCCGGCCGCGGAAGCTGAGTTGTGGATACCGATTGCAGACCAACGATTACAGATTGAGAAAGTCTCCAGTCAGCGAATGTGGATCTGCATTGTCATGGCCCTCCCCGCGGACTAGATTCCCCGACCCGTTACTCTATCCACCGACGTCCCGAGGCGAGGTTACGCATGGCTGAGCCTGTTACTGTACAGCGGTTCGTGCAGGAGCTGGAGAAGATCAAAGGCGAGATGGACGCGGGGAAGTTGCGTCACGGCGAGTACGACCAGCGTCTCGCGCGCGTCATCGGGGAGCTCCGCGAGCGCAAGGTGGACGCGGACCGCGCGGCCATTCAGGCGGCCATCGACGGCGCGCTCAAGCGCGGCGTGATCACGCCGGGCGTGAAGGACCATTTGGAGAAGCGACTCGGCCTGAAGTAGACGGCCACAGGCGGCTGTGACCCTACGCAGCCGCCCGGGCCACCTCCCGCCGGCGCCACAGCACGTAGATCGCCGGGATCACCACCAGCGTCAGCACGGTGGACGTGATCATGCCGCCCACCATCGGGGCAGCGATCCGTTTCATGGTGTCCGCGCCCGTGCCGCCGCCCCACAGGATGGGCGCCAGTCCGGCGATGATCGCCGTGACGGTCATCATCTTGGGGCGAAGTCGCTCCACCGCGCCTTCGTGCACCGCTTCCGCCACGTCCACGGCCGTCCGCATCCGCCCTTCGTCCCGCCGCCGATGGAACGCCTCGTCCAGGTAGATGAGCATCACCACGCCCGTCTCCGCGGCGATGCCGGCGAGCGCAATGATTCCAACCCATACGGCCACACTCGTGTTGTACCCGGCGATCCAGAGGTACCAGATGCCACCGACCAGCGCGAACGGCACGGACAGCATCACGATGAGCGACTCGGTGACGCCGCGGAAATTCAGGTACAACAGGAGGAAGATGATCACCAGCGTCACCGGGACGACGATCTTGAGCTTCTGGGCGACGCGCTGCATGAACTCGAACTGCCCGCTCCAGGTGAGCGTGTACCCGGGCGGCAGCACCAGCTGCTCCCGCACCACCTCCTGGGCGGCCGCCACGTATCCGCCGACGTCCCGGCCCTCGATGTCCACATAGATCGTGGTGACCGGGAAGGCGTCTTCCGTCTTCACCGCCATGGGCGCCTGGAGCACGCGAATGGTCGCGATCTGTCCGAGCGGAATCTGGGTGAGACGCGTCGTCAAGGCGCCGCCGGCCCCCATGCCGCCCATCCCGCCGGCGCCGCCCATGCCATTGCCGGCACTCGCCGCGTTGATACCGGGCGCTGGAATGACCACCTCCCGCAGCTTCTGCACGTCATCGCGCAGCTCGCGCGGGTAGCGCACGTTCACCGCGTAGCGCTCGCGCCCCTCCACGGTGAAGGTGGCGTCAATACCGCCGACCGTGGCCATGACGACGTCGTGGACGTCGCCCGCGTTGAGCCCATACCGCGCCGCTTCGGCCCGGTCAATCTCGATGTCCACGTAGTAACCCGATACGTTGCGCTCGGCGAAGGCGCTCCGCGTCCCCGGCACCTGCTGGATGATGCGCTCGACGCGCTCGCCGAGCGCCTGGAGCGTATCCAGGTTGGGCCCGTAGATCTTGATGCCCACGGCGGTCCGCACACCGGTCGCGAGCATGTCAATCCGCCCCTTGATCGGCATGGTCCACGCGTTGGTAACGCCCGGCATTCTCGTGGCTTCGTTCATCTCGGCGACCAGCCGCTCGGCGGTCATGCCCGGCCGCCACTGGTCCTCGGGCTTGAGCGTGATGGTCGTCTCGTACATGTCGAGCGGGGCCGGATCGGTGGCGGTGTTGGCCCGGCCCGCTTTGCCCAGCACCGACGCCACCTCGGGGAAGGAAGCGAGCACGCTGTCCTGGTATCGCATGATCTCCCGGGCCTGTGCGATCGCCACGCCCGGCACGGTCGTCGGCATGAAGAGCAGCGAGCCTTCCTGGAGCGGCGGCATGAACTCGCTGCCCAGCCGGCGCCAGGGCAGGACCGTCGCCGCGAGCACCACGGCCGCGCCGGCGATCACCGTCCAGGGGCGCCGCAGCGTGAAGTGAATCACCGGGGCATAGAGCCGCTGGAGCGCGCGGTTCACCGGGTTCTCCGTCTCGGAGCGAATCCGCCCCGTTACGAGATACCCCATGAGCACCGGCACCAGTGTGATGGACAGCAGAGCGGCGCCCGCCATGGCGAACGTCTTGGTGAAGGCGAGCGGCTTGAACATCCGCCCTTCCTGCTGCTCCAGCGAAAAAACGGGCAGGAAGCTGAACGTGATGATCAGCAGGGAGAAGAACAGCGGAGGGCCCACTTGCTTGCAGCTCGCAAGCACGATCTCCCAGCGCGACTTCCCCTCCGGCGCGCGCTCGATGTGCTTGTGCATGTTCTCGATCATCACGATGGCCGCGTCCACCATCGCCCCGATCGCAATGGCGATCCCGCCCAGGCTCATGATGTTGGCGTTCACACCGATCCACCGCATGACCATGAAGGAGATCAGAATGCCGAGCGGCAGCGTCACGATGGCGACGAGCGATGAGCGGGCGTGCAGCAGGAACACCACGGTCACCGCCGCGACGATCAGCGACTCTTCGATCAGCTTGTCGCGCAGGTTCTCGATGGCGCGGTGGATCAGATCGCTGCGATCGTAGACCGGGCGGAGCCTCACGCCGGACGGAAGCCCGCGCTCGATTTCGGCCAGCCGCGCCTTGATCGCCTCGATCGTCTTCAGCGCGTCCGATCCATAGCGCATCACCACGACCCCGGCCACCACCTCGCCCCTGCCGTTCAGGTCCGCCGCGCCGCGCCGCGGCTCCGGGCCCACCTGGACGGTGGCCACGTCGCGCACGCGGATCGGCGTGCCGTTGGGCGTGGCCCCCACGGCTACGTTCTCGATATCCCGAACGCCCTTGAGGTAGCCGAGCCCCCGGATCATGAACTCGCGCCCACCCATCTCGAGCACGCGGGCGCCGATATCCACGTTGTGCGCGCCGATGGCCTGGGCGACCCGGGTCGCGGGGATGTTGAACGCCCGCAGCCGTTCCGGATTGACCTCGACCTGGTACTGCTTGACGAAGCCGCCGAGGCTCGCGACCTCCGACACGCCCGGCACCGCGGTCAATTGGTAGCGGATGTACCAGTCCTGGAGCGTGCGGAGCTGGGCAAGATCCAGGCTGTCGGATTCCAGGATGTACTCGTACACCCAGCCCACGCCGGTGGCGTCCGGTCCCAACGTGGGCTCGACGCCCTGCGGCAGGCGCCGCCGGATGCCGTTCAAGTACTCCAGAACCCGCGAACGGGCCCAATAGATGTCCGTGCCGTCCTCGAAGATCACGTACACCAGACTGAGGCCGAAGAACGAGAAGCCGCGCACCACCCGCGAGCCCGGCACTTTGAGCATCTCGGAGGCGATCGGGTAGGTGACCTGATCTTCCACGATCTGCGGCGCCTGCTCGCTGAAATCCGTCTGCACGATGACCTGGACGTCGGACAAGTCCGGAATGGCGTCGAGCGGGGTGGTCCGCATGGCCCACACGCCGCCGCCGATCACGGCGGCCGTGCCGAGCAATACCAGGAAGCGGTTCTTGACGGACCAGGCGATGACGGCGTCAATCATGGCGATGCCCCGCCGGCATGGTGTCCCGCCTCACGGCCGGTGCGCGGGCGCTGTCGGCGCCGTGCTGCATGCCCGGCATGGCGCCGCCCGTGGTGCCGAGGCGGGACTCCGCGTCCACCAGGAAGTTCGCCGCGGCCACGACGGTCTCGCCCTCGGTGAGACCGTTCAGGATCTGCACCGTGTTGCCCGCGCGCGCGCCGAGCACCACCTCGCGCGGCGTGAGCACGCCGTCGTTGCCCCGCACGAAGACCAGGTTCCGCTCGCCCGTTACCACGACGGCTTCCATTGGAACAACCAGCACCCCGGGTCCGATGGTCACGTCGAAGTAGATCGTCGCGTACATCCCGGGCTTGAGCTTCAGGGTGGGATTCGGCACGCTGACGCGCACCCGGTTCGTTCGGCTGTCCGGGTTGACCGTGGGGTACACGAAGCTCACCCGGCCCATGAGGTGCTCGCCCGGGTAGGCCGCGACCTCCATGTGGGCCTGTGAGCCGAGGCGCACAAACTGGAGATCCTGCTCGAACACGTCGCCCTCGGCCCACACGCTCGAGAGATCGGCAATCCGGTACAGCCGCATGCCCGGCATCACCTGCTGGCCCTGGAGGACCTGCTTCTCGAGCACGATCCCGGTAACGGGTGCCACCAGCGTGAGCGTTTTCGTGATCTCGCCCGTTTGCTCGATCCGCTCGATCTGCTCCGGCGTGATGTCCCAGTACGCCAGGCGTCGGCGGGCGGAGCTGAGCGTCGCCTGGGCGTTACGCCACGCTTCGCCGGCGGCGGAATCAATTTGGGTTGCCAGGCGCTTGGCGGTGAGCAGTTCCTGCTGGGCGGCCACCATCATGGGGCTGTACAGCGCCAGCAGCGGCTGGCCCTGGCGGACGGCATCGCCCGTGAAGTTGACGAAGAGCTGCTCGACAAACCCCTCGATCTTCGGCGTCACGTCCGCGATCATCGGTTCGGGCGAGATGATCTGACCCACCGTGCGAATGGTGCGCGTGAGCGTCCCGCGCGTGACGGTGCTGTAGACAACCCCGAGCGCCCGCTCCTGCTGGGCGGTGAGGTGCACCGCCTGGCGCATCGCCTGCCCCGTCGTGTCCGTGGCACCCTGGCTGCCGCCCGCCGTCATCCGCGCATGCTCTTCCGGGGTCATGTCCATAGCGACCGCGCCGGGCTCCCCATCAGCCTTCCCACCGCAGCCGCCGGCGAGGAGGGCCGCGGCGATGCCGTACAGGACGTAACGCCTCATCGGACACCTCCCGGCTCCGCGCCGACCACCGCCTCGACCTCGGCCATCGCCTGATGATACGCGGCCACGAGACGCACGGACTCCGTTGCATAGCGATTTACGGTCATCTGGTTCTCCACGAGGCTCATGTAGTCCACCCTGCCAACCCGATAGGCCGCGAGCGCGGCCTCCACCGAGGCGCGCGCCTGCGGCTCGATTGCCGTGGCATAGAGCCGTGCGAGGTTCAGGCTCCGCATCGCCCCCGCCCGCAGCTCCGCCAGCTCGGCATACGTCTCGTTGTACACGTCGCGGGCCTCGGCATCCGCCATCGCGTGCATCGCCTGTAGCTCCTTCCGCATGGGGAGCTGGCGGGAGCGCGCCCACAAGGGAATCCGGATCCCCACCATGAGCGACGCCATGTCATCGAACGCAGGCCGCTGCCCGTAGCTCGCACCGAGCATGAGATCGGGATACAGCTCCCGGCGCGCCAATCGGTAGGCCGCCTCGGCTGCCTGCACCCGCTCCCGCGCGGCCTGCAATCTCGGTCGCCGCGCCACGGCCAGTGCCATCAACGTATCCACTTCCGGCAGCTCGGCCCCGAGCGGCGAGAGCTCCAGCTCTCCGACCGACGTCGTGGCATCCCGCCCCATCAGCGCGTTGAGACGAGCCGCCATGGCGACGCGTTCCTGCTGCATCACCGTGATCTCTTCGGTCATGCGGGCCACCGCCACCTGCGCCTGGAGCACGTCCTGCTGCAGTCCTGAACCCACGGCGTACATGGTCTGGGATACCTGGGCGAAGTCCCGCAGGAGGTCCCGGGACCCGGCCATGATCGCGAGCGCCCGATCGATGTACGCCAGCTCGTAGTACACCGACTTCACCCGAGCGACCACCATGAGCTCGGCGTCCTCGGCATCCAGCTGATCCGCCTGGGCAAGGCGCTCCGCACGGTTCTTCGCGAACGCCAACTTACCGGGCCAGGGCAGCATCTGGTTTACCTGGAGCTGGTTCATGGTCATGGGGTCCATGGTCGACCGCAGACTGCCCACCATCCGGTTCATGAGCCCGAACGAAAGCTCCGGATCCGGGAGCGCGCCGGCCTGGGGCACGCGCTCCCACGCCGCGTCGGCGCGGAGCCGCGTGGCCCGTAGCATCGGGTTGGCCGTGCGCGCCTGAGTGACCGCCTGGGCCAGCGACAACGTGTCGGATGATCGCCGATCTTGGCCAAGCGCCGGTGCTGAAGCCAGCAGATTGGCAACGAACACCGTGACTGCGACGGGTTTCACAGACGCACCGCTTCTTGCGGGGCAACGTTAGGCATGGTCATACGCGACTTTCTCCTTGCTGAACTCGGCCTAAACGCGGTTGCAGGACGCGGACCAGGTCATAATGGACCAGTAAGTCTCTGCATAGCAATATTTTACGTGGCTGACTGAGTATCTTGAAGTGGGGGAGGCGGGCTAGGCGGCTGTCGAGTTGGGGCATTTCCCCCAGTCATCAACCAAATGCTCCACCGTCGGTTGACATCCTGAATATACGTATGCAGATTGTGTATGTGCATCATTGATACATCTGCCAGTAACGGCTTGGGGGGCTCCGTGGCCAGGATTCAAGTCCCGATAGACGAGCCGGAGAGAGAGCGATTCCGACAGCAGGCCGAGCGCGAGGGGCGGTCCCTGGCGGCTTGGTTGCGCGAGGCGGCGCGGGAGAAACTCGTGGCGGCAGAACGCGCGAAACCGCTGGACACGTTGGAGGAGTTGCGAGCGTTCTTCGCGGAGTGCGATGGGCGCGAGAGCGGCACCGAGCCTGACTGGGAGCAGCACCGCCGCGTCATCGAGGCCTCCATTCGATCCGGCTCCTCGGCCCCGTGATCTTCGTTGACACCAACGTCGTGATGTGCGCCGTAGGCGGGTCGCATCCGTTGCGGGAGGACGCCCGCAGATTCTTCCAAGAGACCTTGCAGCGCGGCGACCGGCTCGTCACGTCCGCCGAGGTGCTGCAGGAACTGCTCCACGCGTATCTGCCCGTGAACCGACTCGAGACGCTGGATGCCGCGCTCACGCTGGCCGAGGCGCGCTGTGCCGTGGTGTGGCCGGTAGAGCGGGAGGACGTCCGGCTGGCCAGAGTCTTGGTGGGACGGCATCCCGGTCTGGGCGCCCGCGATCTGCTGCACCTAGCCTGTTGCAAGCAGCGGGCGGTCACTGAAATCAAGACGTTCGATCGCGCACTCGCCGCCGCCCACAAGTTGTCCTGACGGTTACCAGTCGCATCACACGCTCAGGTACTGGGCCGGATCCGCCTCGAACTGCTTCCGGCAGCCGTCCGCGCAGAAGTGGTAGGTGTTTCCTTTGTACTCGAGCGTCGCCGCGGCCTTCGCACCCTCGAGTTGCATGCCGCAGACCGGATCCGTCACCAGCGTGCCACGGCCGGTCTCGGAATTGGGCCGCTTGCGAAACGGAATCGGCAGCCACCAGACGACAGCCAGCAGCGCCGCAACCGGCACCAACCAGAGCAGATCCATCAACGAGCCTTGAAAATGCATGGTCTATCCCTGTTCTCGCCTCGTCTCGCCTGGTGACAAACGCAACGCCGCCTCAACCGTCCTTCGACGGGCCCGCGTCGCACACGGATCGCCTAACCTGATCAAGCTGGTCAGCCGTAAGGATCGTGCGCACGGCCACAGCAGCGGCGAGATGATCGGCCTGGGTGGCGGCGCGCTGCGACAGTACCTTCTCGGCGGCGGCGCGAACGGCGGCGACGTCGGGCGAGTCCGCGTTCAAGAGCTCCTCCAGACTTCCCATCCCCATCTCGCCGAGCGTCGCGCTCCACTCGTTGGCAATCTCCTGTATTTGGTGACGCTGGCGCGTGGACTACTGGAG
>JACQHC010000038.1 GCA_016199245.1 Gemmatimonadota bacterium
CTCACACCACAGACGGTAGTGATGCTCACGCCAACCACGGCATCAATCGCTCCACCCGCATGCCGCAACGTAACAGCTCAATAGATTCACAGGCTCTCAGTCATCTGTTCCTTGCCGAAGTCCACCAGCGGCACGCTCGTCAGCCGTTTCTGTCGAGCGGCCATGCCGCGCAGCCAGTCGAGCAGCTGATCGGCCCGGGCGTTGACGACGGGCCGCCCGGAGAACTCCTCTGTTACCAGGTATTCCAGGAATGACGAAAGCCCCTCGTTCCACCTGGGCGATGGGAGGTCCGTCGGCGGCACATTCCAGAGGTGTGCGACCTCGTGATACAGCTCGTGGTCACGCGTGGAGTCGCGGAATGCCGCCGCCGTTTGGAGGATTGCGGCGACATCGGTCTGAGAGCCGTGTCCGTCTTCGAGCTCGAGAATCGTGAGGCTCGGTGCTCCTTGCAGTGGTCCGAACCAAGTCGTGAACAGGTCGAGCGAGCGCCGCGCCGCCCGCGCGACTCTTGCGGCTCCGGTCGAATCGCGCCTGAGGTAAGCGACGCGCAGCGGGCCGTCGTGAATCACCGCGTAGTCGCCGATCGCGAAATCCATGCGCCAGGAAGGCTTGACGCTCCGGTAGACGAACGTGGCCCATCCATTGGATGCGGACCGCTCGATCAGGCGCCCCGCGTTGACCACCACCAGCGAGTCCGGCACGGTGATGCGCGCCAGATACTCGTAGCTGGGGAACGGTGCGCGGCGTTTCGACGTGAACGAGGGGTAGCCGATGAGCGGAAAGGCAAACGCGTCGTCGCGCACAAGGGTGAAGGACGGATTCAACCGGTCCTGCACGTACGCCATGCCGGTCTCGGCGTAGCCGAGCAGGTGGCCGGCGTAGCCGATCTCCAGCTCCAGCGTGTCCCCCGGCGGTAGCGGCGCGACAAGGCTCACGCGGGCGTGGACGGCCTGCAGCTTGGAGAAGTCGGCGAAGCGCTCGACCGTTTGGGTCCACCGGGCCGGCGTACCGTTCACGGCTGCGGAATTGACTTCCATGAGTCGGTAGAGCACCAGCGGAACCTCGGCAACCGGGTCCTGCGAGAAGTTCCGCAGGGTGAGGCGCGCCGTGCCTTCGAGCCGTTGCGCCTGGTAGTCGATCCGCAGCGTCAGCTCGTACCGGATGGGCGTGAGCCGGATGACGAGCGACTCTGCCGGCGTGGCGGTCGCGCCCGCGAGGGACGCCGCTATCCACACGAGAGAAGCAATCATCCGCATTCCTCAACCCGCAAAGAGGAGGACAGATCGGTGAAGAGAAAGTAAAGGGCCGATGAGTGCAGCATTCCCTACTCGAGCGCCTTTCTCACTTCGCTCTCGGCCTCGAGCCGCCGATCGACCTGCTTTCCGATTTCCCTGGCGCGCTCGAGTGCTTGCGTGAGATCCGGAACCGACCCTGCCCCCGCTTGGAGCCGGAGCAGAGCCACCCGCAGGTGCTCCAGAGCCGCCACCGTCTCGGTCAGTCGGTCTCCCGTGTCGCCGCGAGCTCGTAACGCCTCGGCGCCCGCTTCCAGGTGCTCGAGCGCTTGCGGAACACCAGGGACCTGGTGCCGCGTCGCGTCGGGCAGCGCGTTGTAGACCGAGAGCGCCGAGCGTCCCAGCAGGGACTCCGTCGGCTCGACCGCGGCGAGCGGGGCCCGCGTTGGAGCGTGCAGGCCGATCCCGGCCACGCGGAAGAACCAGCGCCCCATCCTGCCGGCCCACAGCCGGTACCACAGCGTGTCCAGCCGCCGCAACCAGCGGCGTTGTTTGATAACCTCCGCTTCTTCCTCCTGCACCTGCGCCTCGGCCAGCAGCGCTGCGCGGATGTCGCCGAAGCCGTAGCCATCCTTCAATAGCCGGCGGGCCACGACGACCAACTGGGTGACGAGGATGAACCCGATGATGCCGGGGCCCCCGAAGGACACCGACACCCCCGCGCTGCCGGCGGCCACACTCTCACCGGCCACGCCAGTGGCCAGAAGCACCATGGTCGAGACTTGCGCGTTGCGGATGAAAGCGCGGACCAGAGGCGGGGCGCGAAACTCTCGGCCGCGCGCTTCTCCAACCACGCGTGCCACGTCATCCCCCAGCTGAAACCGCTCTAACGGGGCCTTGAGCAAGCAGCGATCGATCACGCTCGCGAGCTTGGCCGGCACCTCGGGCCGGATGAACTGGAGGAGGGGAGCAGGCTCGGCTACCTGCTTTGCCATGATGGCCGGGAGGCTGGATCCGCCGAAGGGGGCCCGACCGGTGAGGGCGTAGAAGAACGCCGCTCCCAGGGAGTACAGATCGCTGCGGGCGTCCACGGGCTCGCCACAAGCCTGCTCGGGGCTCATGTAGCGGGCGGTCCCGACGATCGCAGAACCCGGGCTCTCCCGTTCCGTGATCCCCCGGGCGATGCCGAAATCCGTGACCAGCGCGCGGTCGGTGGCGCGCTCGATCATGATGTTGTCGGGCTTCACGTCGCGGTGAATGACGCCGCGCTGGTGCGCGTAGCCGAGGGCCCACGCCACTTCCTGCAATAGCTTCATGGCCAGTCGGGGTGTGAGCGGCCCGGAACGCTCCACGCGCTCCCGCAGGGTTTCGCCGTCCACGTAGCCCATCACGAAGTACACGAACTCACCGCGAGCTTCGACCAGGTGGATCGCCACGATATTGGGATGCGACAGCCCGGCCGCGGTGCGGGCTTCTCGGAGGAAGCGGTCGCGCGCGTCGCCGTTGGCGGCCAGGTGTGGCGGGAGCAGCTTGATCGCGACCGGGCGGTCGAGCGCCACGTCGCGGGCCAGCAGCACGATCCCCATGCCGCCGCGCCCCAGCTCGCGCTCGATCGAATAGCGGCCGGCGAGCACCTCCTGGAGTGCCAGGTACTCGGCGGAGATCGGCGTTGTCATGTCTACCTGGTCCTACGAGTCGGATGACGGAGCGTTTCGTGACGACTCGCAGGCGGGCGTTCGGGAGTCTGGGGCGCCGCGCTTTGGCCTCCGGGACGGCTCAGCGAACCGCGCGTCGGTCGTACGGGTTGCTGTGCTGGATGTAGCGCAGGGCTCTGCCGTCAGGACCCATCTCGAACACGATCGGCTCACCCAGGGCGCCGTCCTTCCGCACGCGCCCGAACGTGTGGCCGCTCACCTTGCGGAGCTTGCTGAGCGCGGTCATCGGGTCGGTCGTAGGCAAGGGCAGCATCGCGAGACCATCCTCCCACCGCACCACCGCGGTCTCGGTCCCGCTGAACGTGCTGGCGTACGACCCGACATAGGCGTCCAGGGACGCGTCCGCGACCTGCGGGGCCTTCTCCTGCTCCTTTTCCGTCACCGCCTGGGCGACGATGGGACCGACGATGTCGTACAACCGCTGCGCGTACTGGCTCGCGTTCACGCCCTGGGCGTTGGCCATGAAGACCGTTGCCACGCGCTCGTCCGGCTTGATGAGCAGCTGCGACCGGAACCCGGGACACGAGCCACCATGGCCCACGAACGTCTTGTCGCCGCTGCGCCACACGGCGAAGCCCAGGCCGTAGGAGTTGGTGAAGTCGGGATCGATCCAATGCACGCGCTGCATGTCGCGCAGCGTCGTGGCCTTGATGATCTCCGTCCCGCCCTTCGAGAGGAGACGGAACTGCCACGACGCGAATCGGGCCAGGTCCTCGACCGTGGAAGCGTAGCCGGCCGCAGGCGCGATCCCGTTGGCCGTGAAGAACGGAACGGGTCTCCGCGCGCCTTCACGTCCCAGCCCGCTGTAGCCAGTGGCCAGCCGCTTCCCCCGCTCGCCTGCTGGCATGTCGGGACTCGTGCTCGCGAGCCCCAGTGGCTCCAGGATGCTGGTGCGCACCAGCACGTCGTACCGTTTGCCGGCGGCAGCCGCCGCGACTTCGCCGGCCAGGGTCAGGCCGAGGTTCGAGTATTGCCACACCGTTTCCGAGGCATACAGCATCTGCTGGCTGGATACGCGCTCCACGATTTGCTCGCGGGTGGGGAACGCGTAGCCCGGCCCGGTCCAGTAGGGGTAGTCCGATTCGCGTGGGAGGCCGGAGGCGTGCGTCAGGATCCCCTCAACGGTTACGGGCGTCGACTCCCCGTCCGTGGGCGCGATCTTGAACCACGGCAGGTGTTTGCTGACCGGGTCGTCGAGCCGCAGCCGGCCGGCATCGCGCTGCGCCAGCACCGCCACGCTGGTGAACAGCTTCGAGATCGAGCAGATGCTATAGATCGTGCCCGGGCCGGCCGCACGCTGCGAAGCCAGGTCGGCAAAGCCGTAGCCGCCGGTCCACAGCACCTGCTGGTCGTGGACGATCGCCGCCGAGACGCCGGGGATCTGATCGTAGGCCCGCTGGGCTTCGAGCCACACGCGGGCCAGCTCGAGTGCCTGAGCGACGCGGGGGTGCTCGGCGGGCGCTTGGGCCGACGCCGCTTGAGCACCGAAGACGATTAGCGCGATGATCGGAATCCGGGGCACCATGCTCATCTCCAATCCTGGTACTGTGAAATATCCGGCGGTGACGCTCTCTCGCCACCGACGAGACCTACCCAACGGTTCGTGCAACCTCCTCCGCCCGTTTGCGTATCGCCTCCAGCCACCCCCGCCGGATTAGCGAGCTACCGGGGTAGATGAAGCTCCAATACAACCCGAACCGCCATCGCGCCGCGGAGCCAACCGCTCGGACACGCGTCTCGGTCGTGAGCCGCGTGGTCCCGTCGCCGAGGGGCATTGCTCGGAAGTCTATCGCCGCCAGCGCATGGCCCGGGCGGTCCAGGGCGCGGAAGTCCTGAGCCGTCCGTACGTTCGTGGGACCGCAACACACCACGGTGCCCAGCGCCACTTCTTGACCCGGTATCTCGCCCAACAGGACGAACGTCGTTCGCAGCGCGAAGTCGAGCATGGGCGCGTGCCAGTCGGGTGCGAGAATGCTTTCGTCAGAGGTGGTTGCGGCGAACCGTGGTGAGCGGATCCACGTGAGCACACGAAGAAACCGGATCTCGCCAGGCGTCACCGCGTGGACGGCGCGGAGGACCTGCTCCGGCGTGGCGCGGACCACCGTGGCGTGGATCTCGCCGAACTGCGACTCCGGGAGGTACTCGGCGATCAGCGTGCCTTGGGTCGCGCGGTGCAGGCCCACGGGCCACCAGGCTCCCGCCGAGGCAAGGACCATGGCCGTGGCGAAGAACGGCGCTGCGTGACGCCGGCGGTGCAACCGCAGGAGCCGAGGACGGATGAGCGCGAGGCCGCCCACGAGGAAGTCTGCGAGGCCGAGGTAGGCCAGCGCGCTGATGATCACGCGGCGTAGTTCAGCAGGCCACCGCCCGGCATCGCGCTGACACCAGGTAGTCCACGACCGCGTAATACTGCGTTCCGGATACGGAACGCCCCTCGCCGGGCCGCGTCTTGTGCGCCACGACCAGGTCGAGGGCCGGCACGACGGTGATGTATTGTCCCACCGCGCCGTGGCCGGAGAACGCGCCGGCGTATGGGCCAGTGGCGCTGGCTCCGTCGAGCACCCACCACAGATAGCCGTACCCGAAGCGCCCCGTGCGCCGGTTGGGAGGGTTCATCTCTGAGACGGGCGTCAGCGCGCGCGTGCTCTCGCGCACCCAGTCTCGCGGCACGAGCTGACGGCCGGCCCAGTTGCCCTGACGCAGCATCAGGTAGCCGATGCGCGCCATGTCCCGGGTCGAGAAATGCATGTGGTAGGCGAGATGGATGGACTGCGTGGTATCGCCGGTCCGCCGGTGGATCGACCGGTCGAAGTCCTGCATGCCGATGGGCCGAGCCAGGTCGCTTTCCAGCGCGTCGTAGATGTTCCGCCCGGTTTCCGTTTCGAAGATCGTGCCGAGGGCGTTGAAGTCCCAATTGCTATAGAGGTAGTATGTGCCGTGCGGTTGCGAGCCGCGCGGTGGGGCGCTGGCCAGGTCGTCTCCGGAGTTTGAGGCTGCGTGATACACGCCCGAGCGCGCCATGAGCAGATCGCGGATGGTGGCTTCCTGCTCCTGCGCCGTGAGGCCGCCGAGGTCGTCGATGCCGATCTCCGCCAGGGTCTTGTCGAGCCGGATCGTACCGTTCGCTATGTGGTTGCCAAACAGCATCGACAACACGCTCTTCCGAACCGACGCGAGATAGCTCACCACCTGCACATCGCCGTACTCCATCAGCACGCGTCCGCCGACTACCGCGATGAAGCCGGTCGTGTGGAGCTTGGCGAGTCGTGCGCGCACGCTGTCGAGGTCCGCTCGCGTCCACCCCACTGACTCGGGCCGGGCGATTTGCTCCCACGCCGCGCTGGGGTAGACCGCGGCGGTCAGGCTGACGGGCGCGGGAGTCGGTGCCCGTGGACCGGAGGAGCAAGCAAGGGCTCCCACAACCGCGAGCGGCGGGACGGCCCGGTGTGCGATGAGTCGAGGAGAGCGACGCGTGGTCATCATAGGCCCTTCGCCGGTTGGTCCTTCACGGGATCCTGAACGCCTCGTGGGCCGCCGAGGCGCCGAATCCAGCCTGAGTTCCCCCGCCAATCACGTGCATGGCTTCGCCCACGGTGACGGCCCCCATTCCGTGACGCGGTGTCAGCATGTCGGCGACTCGGCGCCACGTATTGCGCACCGGGTCGTATTCCTCGGTGTGTGGGAAGACGCCGGGATTCTCGCCGCCGAACACGTACAGCCTGCCGCCCACCGCCGCCGCGGCGAGCCCGCCACGAGCCGTCGGCATGTCCGGGAGTCGCTCCCACGTGTTCGTCGCCGGCGTGTAGGCCTCGAGTACGGGCGTGTTGGCCGGTGCGCGTCCGCCCACGACGAAGATGCGAACATCGATCACCGCGGCCGCGAGGTGCTCGCGCGGTGTCGGCATCGGAGCCACGGTGCTCCAGGAGTCCGTGGCGGGGTCGTAGACTTCAGTCGTTCCGACGACCGCGCCACCGCGCACCCCGCCGATCGCGTAGATCTTCGCGCCGAGCTCGACGGCGACGTGCGCCCCGCGCGGCGCGGGCATCGGTTGTTTGGTCGTCCACTGTTGCGTGGCGGGATCGAACGCGAACACCGCCGCGGAGGCGCTTCCCGCCGCGCTGTATCCGCCGATGACGAACACGCTGCCGGCGGCCGCGGCGACGCCCGCATGGTTGCGCCCCTCGGGCATCGCCGGTCCCGCGGACCAGCGATCAGCCCCCACGTCGTACACTTCCAGCACCGCGGACGTCTGGCGGTCGGCGTCGTACCCGCCCGGCGTGTAGATCCTCCCCGCGACATGGGCGGATGGCATTTCCTGGCGAGCCGTCGGCAGCGGGGCCCGCGAGACCCAATGCCCGGTTCCGAGGAGGGAGCTGTCGGACGACGTCTCATCGCTGACGCAGCTCGCCAGGAGCGAAGCGGCGAGGGCTGAGCCGACCAGGGCACGCAGCAGCCAGCGGGATGACATCGAAGCGCTCGCGGCAGACTACCGCGGAGAGCGACCTAGGGCGACCGGCCGTCCGGGCTCGCCATCCCCCGCTGGGCCTTCTGCTGCCGCACCATCCGTTCCACGTCCGCCAGCAATTGCCGCGCATCGTACACGATCCCGTCCTTGATGGTGTAGCGCACGCCGCCCACGCGCTCCGCCTTGCCGGTCTGATCGTTCAACCGGACGGTGCCGGTGCCGTACAGCACCTTGAGGTTGGCCAGCGGGTTTTCCGGGACGACCACGAGGTCGGCGAGCAACCCCGGACGGACCACCCCGAACTCGATGTCGCGTCCCTTCGGCTCGAACAGCGCTTGGGCCGCATGCAGCGTGGCGCCGCGCAGCACCTCGAGTGGATGAAACCCCCCCTCCTGCAACAGCTCCATCTCTTCGATCGTCGAGAAGCCGTAGGTGTTGTAGATGAAGCCCGCATCCGAGCTGGGGGTCACGCGCCCGCCAATGTTCTTGTAGTCATTCAGGAATTGCATCCACACGCGGTAGAAGTTCCGCCAGGCGACTTCGTCCCACGTGGTCCAATTGTAAAAGTACGCGCCGTGATTCTCGCGGTTCGGGGTGTAGAAGTCCCAGAGTGAAGGCAGCGTGTAACTGGCGTGCCAGTCGGCGTTGCGGCGTCGCATGACGTCTCGACCCGTGAGGTAGGCCGTCATCGTGGGATCGAGCACGACATTCGACTCGCGCAGCTCTTGCAGCAGCGCGTTCCATTTCTCGCCGCCGGGTTTCACCAGGCTCCACTGCCGGGCCACCTGGCCGAAGCGCCACTGCTCGTCGTTGTAGTTGTAGTCCACCGGCCACGGCTGGATGTCGTGCTGCTCGTACATGGCCTCGAAGATCCCGTAGAAATGCGTTACGGTGCCGAGGCCCAGACGCGCGGCATTGATCGCGTTCATCTGGGCGACGCCGGTCTGTGCCAGGTGTGCGGTCGAGCCCAGGCCGTGCTTCTTGGCCTCATCCAGCAACGCCGCCATGATGTCCGGTCGTTGCGCGCCGAGCTTCAAGCCGTCGATGCCCTTGCCGGCCGCCCACCGGACCCACTCGCGCGCGGCCTCGGGCGTCTCGATGGGTCCCCGGTTCCATCCCTGCCCGGGTCGATGGTAGGAGAACAGGCGGGGCGCCGTGATCTCGTTGCGGGCGCTCCGCGCTTTCTCACTCAGCGACCAATCGAATCCGCCGAACGGGACGCCACGGACGGTCGTGATCCCGTGTGCCATCCAGAGCTTGTAGACATACTCGGCCTCGGGCGCCTTGGGCGTGCCACCGGTGTGCACGTGCAGGTCCACGAAACCGGGCAGGACGTACATCCCGGCGGCGTCCAGCTCCCGCGTGGCGTCTCTGGGGCGCCGGTCGGGGTTGATCGGCACGCCCGGCACTCCCACGTCCACGATACTCGCGATGCGGTTGCGCTCAACGACAATGTCCACGGGCCCGCGGGGCGGCGCGCCCGTGCCGTCAATCAGCGTCGCGCCACGGATGATCAGGCGGTCGAACGGGCCGTCACCCTCCGCACGGGCAGGCGCCGGTCTGGCGTCAGCATCCTGAGAAAAAGCCCGGGTGGGAAGAACGAGGCTCGATAGCGCGGCGAGCGCCAGAGCCAGGGGGTGCAGCGGGAACGCGCGCATGGCGACCTCGAAGGCGAGCGGGGTTCGCAATAATGGCGTCGGTGGCCCCGGTATCGCTACCGATCGCGGGTCCGCGCGCCGGAATCGCAATGCTCCCCACGCTTTCAGCGTGGGAACGCCGCGATGAGTGAGCTCAGGACGGCCGCCGCTCGCGCAGCTCGAGGAGGGCCCGCTTCACGAACTGCCGCGTCATCTCCTTGCGCCACGACAAACCGAAATCCGTGTTGTCCATCGGCTTCGACGGTTTGAACGCGGCCAGCGCCGACGCCTCGACCGCCTCGATCGACAAATCCGTTCCGACGATGGCCCGAGCCGCTTCCGGCACCTCCTGGGGCAGGCTCGCAACGGCCCCCAGGACAATCCGCGCATCCGCGACGCGCGCACCGTCCCAGCGGACCCAGACCGCGACGCCGAGCACCGGGAAGTCGAACGCGCCACGGCGGCGCAGCTTGTGGTACGTGGCGTCCCAGCCGTCGGGGTCGGGAAGCCGTACTTCGGTGAGCATCTCGTCCAGCTGTTTGGTGAGGTAGTTGATGCCGTCATTGTTGTAGAACCGGCCGGCCGGCACAACGCGCTCGCCCTTTGGTCCCGCCAGTACCAACTGGGCGTCGAGCGCCACCATCACGGGAGCCAGATCTGACGAATTCACCGCCCAGCAGCGCGGGCTGCTTGGCGCCACCCAGCACACGTCGCCGTCCTTCTTCATGCAGAAATGGATGGCTTTTCGCCACTCGTACGACTGGTTGTAGTAGTTGCACCGCGTATCGAGACAGAGGTTGCCGCCCAAGGTTCCCATGTTTCGGAGCAACGGCGTGCTGATCAGTTCTGCCGCCCGCGCGACCACGGGGTAACGCGCGTTCACGTGTGGGTGAGCGGCGAGCTCCGTCAGCGTGGTCATGGCTCCGAGAACGAGTCGGTTGGGCGGCTGGGCGGTTGGGCGGTTGGACCTGTCACGCGCCCGTCGGCCTGTGGGTCCATCCGCCCTGATGCTCCGGAGCCCTCGGACCCTGCCCAGCGCCACCACCACCTTCGGCTCCTGATGCCGCCGCTTCATGTTCGGGTACAGATCAGTGCCCCCGGCGACATACATCCCGTCGGGGCCGGCGTCCGACTTCATCCGGAGTGCCTGCTTCAGCGTTGTAGGCTGGAGATAGGTGAACGGCGGCAGCCGCAGCATCAGGTCGAGTCCTCGCGGTCGGAAACCGGGCTCGCCCTGCCCGCGGCGGCGGGTTGCCGCGCATCGCTGCGCCGCGTGCGCGGCTGCTCTCCTGCGGTGGCCCGTTGTCTCCCCGCGTCACCCAGCGCCGACCCGTCGCCGCCTTCCCAAGGCGGCGGCACGCGGATCGGCTCGGGCCAGGGGACTTCGGGGAACCTCGTGGGACCGAAGCGAGGCACACCGCCCTTGGTCTTGTCTTTAAGGGCCCGCAACACTTTCTCCGGCGTGATCGGAACCTCGTCGATGCGCACCCCCACGGCGTCGTACACGGCGTTGGCCACGGCCGGTGGCACGGGCAACAACGGGCCCTGGCCGACCTCCTTGGCGCCGAAGGGGCCGTTCGGGTCCGGGTCCTCCACCAGATACGTGACCACGTCGCACATCTCGAGCGTCGTCGGGCTCTTGTATTCCAGCATGCTCGGGATCTTGTGCATCAGGTTGCGGTTGTCCCGGTACGGCATCTCCTCCATCACGGCTTCGCCGAGTCCCATGTAGACACTGCCCTCGACCTGACCCATCACGCTCACGGGGTTGATGCACTGACCCACGTCGTGCGCGATCCAGATGCGCTCCACGCGCACGATGCCGGTGTCGGGGTCCACGTCCACTTCCGCGACGGCCGTGCTATATGAGTAGGCGGGCGACGGACCCACTCCGGCGCCGCGATAGCGGCCGGCAGCCGTGGGTGTCCTGTAGCTGCCGACGGTGACGACGGTGCCGTGCGCGGCTTCCGCGAGCTGCACCGCTTCGACGAACGTCACGCCGCGTTCGGAGTTGCCTCCGTCGAACACGCGCCGGCCCGCGAACACGAGGCGGTGCGGCGGCACCTCGAGCTTTGCCGCCGCGTACGTCGCCACGATCTCCCGTGCCCGCTCGGCTGCCTGAACCAACGCGTTCCCGGTCATGAGCGTGACGCGGCTCGAGTAGGAGCCGAGGTCCACCGGCGTGAGGCTCGTGTCCGCCGTCACCACGTGCACATCCGGGAGGTCCACGCCGAGCATCTCGGCCGCGATCGTGGCGAGCACGTCGTCCGATCCCTGGCCGATGTCGGTAGAGCCGCAGAACACGGTGACCCCGCCGCCCCGGTCGAGCTTCAACTGCACGCCGGATTGTGGCATGTCGTTCCAGTAGATCGGCACGCCGGCCCCGCAGATGTAACTCGAGCACGCGAGGCCCACGCCCCGGCCGTGCGGGAGCTGGCGGAACTTCGTCGTCCAGCCCGACCCGTCCACGACCTTGCGTATGCACGCACCGAGTCCGACGGAGCCGACCCGCAGGAAGTTGGCCGTGAGGGTCTGGGGCGGGACGATGTGCCGCAGCCGCATCTCGGCGGGATCGAGCTTCAGGTCTTCGGCGATCTTGTCCAGCTGCACTTCGAGGGCAAAGCGCGGCTGCGGGGTGCCGTGCCCGCGCTTGGGTCCGCACGGTGCCTTGTTGGTGAACGCGCGGGCCCCCTGGAACTTGTACCGTGGGACCTGATACGTGACGGTCTGGAGCGCGCCGGTGTAGTACATGCTCGCGACACCGTACGACCCGTAGCCACCGCCATCCAGCAGCGACTTGAAATGCATCGCCGTGATGGCGCCGTCCTGTTTCACGCCGGTCTTGACCCACATCAGCACCGGATGGCGGCCGCGGTGGCAGTAGAACACTTCCTCCCGCGTGAGCGTGATCTTCACGGGCCGCCCGGTCACCATGGCGAGCTTCGCGACCACGACCTCGTGGTTCATCGGGTCGCTCTTGCCGCCGAAGCCACCCCCGTTCGGGCAAGCGATGACGCGGATGCGGGAGGCGGGCACGCTCAGCACCCGGGCCAGCGCGCGCTGATGCAGGTAGTGCGGCGTCTGCGTGGAAGCCCACACGGTGAGCTTGCCGTCCGGTGACCACTCGGCGAGCGCCGCGTGTTGTTCCATGGGGAGATGGGTGCTCCCCTCGTAGAAGAACACGTCTTCGCGGATGTGATCCGCTTCGGCGAAGCCAGTCTCTACGTTACCGAACTCGAGGTCCGTGACTTTCTGCAGGTTGCCGTGTTTCGCATAGTCGTGAATCCGGGGCTCGTGGATCCGGAGGGCGTCGTCTAGGGACGTGATCGGCGTCAGGAGCTCGTACTCGACATCGATCAGATCGACGGCCGCGGTGGCAATGTCTTCGCTGGTCGCCGCCACCGCCGCGACGGGGTCGCCGACGTAACGCACCTTGTCCACCGCGAGCGCGTGCTCGTCCTGACTCACCGGAAGGATGCCGAACGCCACCGGCAGGTCCTGGCCGGTGAGCACCGCCTTGACGCCCGCCAGGGCGGCGGCCCGCGACGTGTCGATCCGGACGATCCTGGCATGCGGGTGCGGGGATCGTAACAGCCTGGTGTACAGCATGCGGGGTAGTGCGAGATCGTCGGCGAACCGCGTGGAGCCGAGCACTTTGGCGACGGCATCGACCTTGCGGTGCGGCCGTCCCACGACGCGGCGGGCGAAGGCATCCCGGTCCGACGTTCTCCGCTCCGCGGGCCCGCCCTTAGCGTTCGCCATACAGCGACTCCTCGCGGGGGCGAGCCTCCTCGCCGCGCATCCACGCCGCGGCAAGCTCCACGGCCTCGTAGATCTTGATGTAGCCGGTGCAGCGACAGAGGTTGCCGGACAACGCGTCCTTGATCTGATCGCGCGTGGGCGATGGGTTCCCGGCGATCAGCGCCTCGGCGGCGAGCATGATCCCCGGCGTGCAGTAACCGCATTGAGCCGCGCCGAGGTCCGCGAATGCGCGCTGGAGCGGATGGAGCTCGGCGCCGTGAGCCATGCCTTCGACGGTGCGGACGGACTTGCCTTCGCACGCCAGGCCAAGCATGAGGCAGGACAGGATCGGGACGCCGTCCAGCGTGACGGTACACGTCCCGCACTCGCCCAGCTCACACCCATGCTTGGTGCCGGTCAGGCCGAGGTCCTCCCGCAGGATCTCCAGCAGCGTTTTCTGGGGCGTGACGGCGAGCTCCACCGTTTCGCCGTTCACCTCGAGCGTGAGCGGAGCCTTACCCGAGGCCTCAGACCGGCGACGCGCCAAAGAGAAACGCCTCCGTCTGTTTGGTGAGGAATTGCTTGGCCTTGGGATCGAGGAGATTGAGCCCGTAGTGGTTGATCACGGCGGTTTGCTGGCGCAACCATTCCTTCCAGCAGACCTGGCAGATGGACTCATGAATGCGCGTGCCGAGCTCCCCCGGCAGCGGCGCGCGGGCGAGCTGCTCGCGGGTATGGCCGCAGCGGGCGCAGGTGATGGTTGGCATCAAGCCTCGGTTAGAGTGAGCGCGTTGAGCGATCAGCAGTCGGCCGTGGTTATCTTGCGCGCACGATGCACTGGTGGCCGTCGCCTGATTTCCTGACGGCGGATTGCTGACTGCTCCCAACGGGAATCTAACGCTGGAACCCCGCCGTCCAAGCCGCGCCTTTGATTCTCGGGTCGGGCTCTGTGCGAATTGCTTGCACGGTCGCCAGATTTCCAACCGGCGAGGCTCGGCCTTCTGGCGGTGTGGCCGCTCGGAGACTGATGCCGCGTTCCCGAAGTACCCGGTGCTCCCGGTGGTGCGGTGCCCGGGCTATGAACCCCACGCAGAGAGCGGTCAACGATGAACAGTCCGATCCTGACCCTGGCCCTATGCTGTCAGCTCATACTCCTGCCGGGCGGACCGCCGCACCGCCAGACCAGAGGTCGCGACGGCGCCGTTCCATGGTCCGTCGTTCCGCCGAACCGACCGTCCGCCGTCCAGGACCGCTATCTCGATCAGGCCCGTCAGCTGATGCGTGAGGTGCCCCTCATTGACGGGCATAACGACCTTCCGTGGGCGGTGCGCACGAGCTTCGCCCTGAGCCTCGACTCGGCCGACATCGCGCGCGCGCAGCCACGGCTCATGACCGACATCCCGCGGCTCAAACAGGGGCTGGTGGGCGGGCAGTTCTGGTCCGCCTACTCGCCGAGCGCGTTCGAGGGCCGCGGAGCGACCCGGGTGGGTCTGGAGCAGGTGGACTTCGTGCACCGGCTGGTTGCGAGGTACCCCGAGTCGTTTGAGGTGGCGGGAACGGCCGACGACGTGGTCCGGATCCATCGCGCGGGCAAAGTCGCCTCGCTCATCGGACTCGAGGGCGGGCACATGATCGAAAACTCGCTCGGCGTGCTGCGCGAGTTTTACGCGCGCGGCGCCCGGTATCTGACCCTCACGCACTCGCGGAACACGGACTGGGCGGACGCGTCCACGGATTCGCTCGAACACGGCGGCCTCACCCGATTCGGTGAAGAAGTCATTCGGGAAATGAATCGGCTTGGCATGCTGGTGGACCTGTCCCACGTCTCGGACTCCACCATGTGGGACGTGCTGCGCGTAACGGAAGCGCCGGTGATCTTCTCTCATTCGTCCGCCCGCCGGTTCACGCCACATCGGCGCAACGTGCCCGACGACGTCCTCCAGGCGGTGGCGAAGAACGGCGGCGTGGTGATGGTGAACTACGTCCCCACATTCATCTATCTGCCGTCCTACGAGCACAGCCAGCGGTCGCAGGCCTACGAGCGCGGTCTGCGGCAGCGAGGCGTCGACTCCACCGCGGTGCGGGATTCCATGACTGTCTGGAACCGCGCCAATCCCGAGCCACGTCCCTCACTCGGGGTCGTGGCGGACCATATCGAGCACATCCGGAGCGTTGCCGGCGTGGCCCACATCGGGATCGGCTCCGATCTGGACGGCATCGACACTGCGCCAGTCGGCCTGGAAGATGTGTCCACGTTCCCCGCGCTGATGGCGGAGCTGCTCCGCCGCGGATGGAAGCCGGAGGAGGTGAAGCAGGTGATTGGGCTGAACGTGCTCCGCGCGATGCGGCAGAACGAGACCGTCGCAGCGCGGCTCCAGCGGACCCGTCGCCCGAGCGTGGCGCAGATCGAGGTGTTGGATGGGTGGAGCGTGAAACCGCAGTGGGACGGGCCGAGCAGGTGAGGCGATATCCGATGTCCGATGTCTGATACCCGCTCCCTGGTTACGCGCCTCTGACATCGGATACCGAGCATCGCAAAGACAGGAGTCCTCATGAACGTGTTACTTGCAGTGCTACTTGCAACGGTCACCACGCTCGCCAGCGCCTGCGCTGGACCGGCCGTGGAGAGCATTCGCCAGCGGGACCTGGAGGAAGCTCAGCTTGCCTTCCGGGGCAACGTCGCGGCGATCCATCGGCGCGATGCAGAAGACTACCTTTCTCACTATCTGGATTCTCCCGACCTCGTCATCGCCGCAGCCGACTCACTGAGGCGGGGGTTTGCCGCGTTCGCCACGGCTCGGCGCGCGAGTAGCGACTGGCCGGACACGCTCGTCGCCGGCGAGCCGACCCTGGTGTGGCTGGCGCCCGGTGTTGTGTACGGTGCCTATCCGTATACGGTGGTGCAGGACGGGGATACCGCGTCCGGCTGGTCGGAGCGGGTCCTGCTGAAAACGGGCGCGGCCTGGAAGGTGGCGGTGACGAGCAGGATTGATCGGTGCAAGTGTGATTAGCGATGTCCTATATCCGATGTCCGAGTAGTCGCCATCGGACAGCTGCCATCTGATATCGGATATCTGGTATCGGACAACTGACGCGGACATCATTAGCTAGACGGAAGGGTCGGTCCTTATGAAGAAGCTGTTGCTCACCGTGTTCTGCTTCCGATGAAAGTCCAACGCCAGCTCGCGGCTCTCGAGCCCCTGATCCTCGGCCGCCTTCGGGGGACGGGTGGCAACGATTGGCATCGCCGGATCCCCGGGAAGTGGAGCCTCGCCCAGGTCCTCCGTCACCTCGCGATCGGCGTGGACTATTCGGCGACCACGTTCGAGGCGCGGGCTGCAAAGACTGACATGAAACGTCGCGCAACGCCGCGACAGGCGTTGCTGCGGCATCTCATTCTGGGGCTGGGGAAGTTTCCCAAAGGGGGTGAAGCGCCGGCCGGCAGCATTCCCGAAGACCGTCCGGATCCCGAAGCGGCCACGGCACAGTTCCGCATGGGGGTCGCCCGGCTCGAGGCCCTGATCGAGGCGTGGCCCAAGCCACGCCTGACACGGATCTTCGTCAAGCATCCCGTGCTCGGGGACCTCAATCTTCCGGAATGGGTGCGCTTTCACTACGTGCACTGCCGCCATCACGGACGCCAGATCGAGGCGCGGTTGAGGTGGCTGCGTGCCCGCGGCGATGCCGAGGCCGAGCGGGCGTCAACGGCCTGAGATCGTCAGGCCCAGTTCGGATACGCCGGGTGTCATCGCGTTCGCGGGATTGCCCGCGCCAGTGAGAGCGCCAGCCATCGCTCGCGCGACGGGCGCGGCCCGCTCGAGCGCGGCGATGGCCAGTAACGCAGACCCCGCGCCTGAGATCGTGACTCCGTAGGCTCCCGCCGCGCATCCGGCCTCCACCGCGGCGTCGTATCCCACGATCAGATCGCGTCGCATGGGGACCGCGATCAGGTCCTCCGTGCCGAACCTGATCAGGTCCCCGTCTCCCTGCGTCAGTCCGAGGACGAGTGCGGCGGCCCGGGCCGCCTGGCCGATCGCGGTGTCACGGGACACGTCGCGCGGCAGGCGGGCGCGCGCGGCGCTGGTGGAGAGCGGGGTGTCTGGCACGGCCAGCGCGATGCCCAGTGAGGGGTGTGGGCCAAGCCGCGATGGGGGCTCGGACGCCAGGAACAAGCCACCGTACACCGCCGGTCCTGCATTGTCCGGATGTCCCTCTGCGGCTGCCGCGTCACGGAACACGGCGTCGCGGTCGAGCCCGCCACGCTGCACGAGCTGGGCCAGTGCGAACCCTGCCACGTACGCCGCCGCCGAAGAACCGAGTCCCTTGCCCACGGGGATGTCGGAGCGGGCTTCGATGTGGAATGGTGAGATGACGCCACGCTCGCGCAGCGTGCGCCTGACGATGTCGGTCTCCGCGTCGAGTCCTGCCAGCGCGCCTTCGTAGTGCGCCGCAGCATCGCCCGCTACCAGTCGAATGTCGAGCCATAGGTCGAGTGCGAGTCCCAGGCAATCAAACCCGGCGCCGAGATTCGACGTAGAGGCGGGGACGCGGACGGCAACGACAGGCAACATTGGCGGGGTTGCACGTGATCGATGTTCGATGTCCGATATCCGAGGACTCGCACGCGTTTACTTGCACCGCGGCGCAGCGATGCGGTAACGCCTCACTCCGCGGCGCGTGCAGTATTTACTGATCACACCGCCACGGGGGAAGTGTGCAGGACTTTCGCCGGGGTGCCTCGCGCATGACGTGGAGTTGCTCGACTCGGCAGCGTATACGC
>JACQHC010000008.1 GCA_016199245.1 Gemmatimonadota bacterium
CGGTCCCCCGGCGTGCCGAATCGCGCCGGCCACGCCCGCGCCCAGTTGTAGGTGGTTGTTGGCGGCGTTGACGATGGCGTCGCCGTCGAACGACGTGATGTCTCCCTGCTGAACGACGAACTTCATGCGGGCGATGGCAGGCGATTGCGGGCGACGACAGGCGATGAGTGGCTCGGGCGTTCACGGGAGGTCAGGTCGCCCGTCATCGCCTCTCGTCGCGTGACAGCGCCCGCCGGATCAGTGTTGCCGTAGCTCTTTGCTCACGTCGTTCAGGAAGCGCCGCTCCTCGGGCGTCAGACTCTCGATGCCGCCGGCGGAGATCTTGTCCAACAGGCGGTTCATTTCGCTGGCCCGTTGGGCATCGCTGGCCGTCTCCGCTCCCGCCCTGGCGCCCGGGCGCTGCGCCGAGCGATCTCGCCGCTCGCCGGAGCGCGGGTGCGTAAGCGCCGGGGCCAGCGAGCGCCGCGGCTCCACTCGCGCCGGCTGCGGACGCCCCCGGAGCCACGCCTCGGCGCGCAGGTACGCGAAGCCGGCGATAAAGCCGCCGAGGTGGGCCAGGTGCGCCACGCCGTCGTTGGCGCCGCTCACGGCGAGCGCCAGGTCCAACGTGGCGAGGATCACGACCAGCCACTTCGCCTTGATCGGCACTGGCAGGGGAAACACGAAGATCGGGGCGTCGGGCCAGTTGATCGCGAACGCCAGCGCGACACCGAAGACCGCGCCAGAAGCGCCGACGAACGGCGCGACCGGCGTCACCAGGGCGATGACAAACGACAACGCCGCCCCGCCCAGGCCCGCCAGAACGTAGTACCCCAAGAACGTCCGTGTGCCCATGCGGTCTTCTACGGCGGGCCCGAAGAAGAACAGCATCAGCATGTTGAAGGCGAGGTGCAGCAGCCCCCCGTGGACGAACATGTAGGTCAAGAACGTCCAGGGCCGCAGCACGGCCGTGGTGGGCGAAAACGCGAACGTGCGCAGGAACCACGGACCTGTAAAGACCGTGATCGCCAGCAGATACACCACGGCGTTGGCGGCGATGAGCCGCCGCACGCCCGGCGTCAGGGCGAACGCCGGGCGTTGGCTCGCGTCTCGGTCCCAGGATTTCAAGGCGTTACCCTCAAGAACATCAGTATTTCCCCGCCACTCCGACTTTGTTCCGTCGGCCCGCACGGCGCAAGGCCAGCTCGCACAGCGTCTCGCACAGCGCTGGGAAATCAACGCCGACGGCCAACGCCGACTGCGGCAGGAGGCTGGTGGACGTGAGGCCGGGCAGGGTGTTCACCTCCAGGCACTGTGGTCCCCCCTGAGCGTCCAGCCGGAAATCCACCCGCGAAAAATCTCGCAGCTTGAGCGCCCGGTGCACGGCCAGCGCCAAGTCCTGGAGGCGCGTGGACAGCGTGGACGGGAGGTCGGCCGGGAAGATCTCTTGCGACATTCCTGGCGTATACTTGCACTCATAGTCGAAGATCTCGTTGCGCGGCACGATTTCGCCCACCGCCAGCGCGCGGTCCCCCAGCACACCCACGGTCAGCTCGCGCCCGGGCACGAACTGCTCGAGCAACACTTCGTCGTCGTAATGCAGGGCCGCTTCCACCGCCTCCTCGATCTGTCGAATACCTCGTACGATCGTGAGGCCCACGGTGGAACCGACCTTGGACGGTTTCACGATGAGCGGGAAGCCGAGTTCGGCGATTTCGGTCGGCGAGGCCGGCCACGTGAGCCAGTCCGGCGTCGGCACGCCGGCGGAGCGAAACAGCCGCTTCGCCACGTCCTTGTCCATGGCCAGCGCACTGCCCAGGGGTCCCGACCCCGTGTATGGCACGTCCGCCAGCTCCAGCACCGCCTGGAGACTCCCGCCTTCGCCCAGCCTGCCGTGCAGGACCAGGAACACCACGTCGGCGTCCACGACCTCGCGCAGCTCCGCGAGCCGGGGCCCGAGCTCCCGCTCTTCCATGGCGCGCAGAGCGTCGTTGTCCGGCGGCGCGCGCCCGACGGACGGCACCAGCGTGCGGGCTTCGGCCGTCGCGTCGAGGGGCCCGTCTACGGTGTCAACCACGACTACGTGATGCCCGCGTGATCGCAGCGCGGCCACGACCTGCGCCGCGCCCGCGAACGCGACGTCGCGCTCCGGCGTGGATCCGCCGGTGAGGAGCGTGACGCGCATCAGGCGGGCCGGTACACGACCTGGTACTGCGGCGTTTCCCACACTACGACCTCGACCAGCGTCACCTGAGGAGCCACGGTCGCGAGCTGGCTTGCGGCGCGTTCGCTGATCAACTCGGCCACCCGCTCGGCCGTGGCGCCGCGCCCTGCGAACACCGGGAGATCGTTCAGGTAGCGGTGGTCCAGATCGGCCACGGCGTCCGCGGCCGCGCGCTCGATCAGCCGGAAATCCACGGCCAGGTCAGTCGGGCCGACAGCCGCCCGCTCCACGCGCACCGTGAGACGAACGCGCCAGTCGTGCCCGTGCATCCGGTCGCACTTCGCGATGCCCGGCAACGTGTGGGCAGCGGAAAAAGACGCCTCGGCCGAAAGCAGAAAGTGAGGCATTTTCACCGGATGCCCGCCACGTGGTGCAGGACGTCGTACCGCGTCACGATGCCGGCCAGCCGCCCATCCCGTCGAATGACGACGGCGGGCCGATCGCGCAGCAGAAGGGTGGTCAGTCGCTCCAGCGGCAGCGCGGCGTCCACGACGGGCAGCGGTGCCTCCATTAGCTCGCGCACGGTCTGCTCCAACACCTGCGGGTCCGCCAGTGCCTGGGCGGTGAGGGTAGACTCGGTCACTGCCCCGACGCAGTCGCCCGACTCGACCACGGGGAGCTGGGAGACGTCGTACGTGCTCATGAGGTTCAGCGCCTGCCGCGCCGTGGCGGTGGGCGCCACCGTCACCAGTTCCGGCGCGCCGCTCCGCTTCGCCCCGATAATTGTGGCGGCGGTGGCGGGCTCCGTCTCGAGCATCTGGTTTTCCCGCATCCACTCGTCGCTGAACACCTTGGACAGATAGCGCTCGCCAGTATCGCACAGAATCGTGACCACGAGCGCGTTCGGATCATCGAGCCGCCGGGCCACGTCCAGCGCCACGGCGAGATTGACGCCGGTGGACCCGCCCACCAGCAGGCCTTCCTCGCGCGCCAGCCGCCTGGCCAGCAGCATCGCGTCGCGATCGGTCACGAACATCCACTCGTCGATCACGGTGAAATCGAGCGCCGTCGGGATTTTGTCGCCCCCGATGCCTTCCACCTTGTACGGCTGCCCTTCCGCCTTGCAGTGGGTCCGGGCGTATTCCGTGTAGATGGACCCCACCGGATCGCCGGCAATCACGCGGATGTCGGGATTCTTCTCCTTGAGGTAACGACCGGCGCCGGTCACCGTCCCGCCGGTACCTGGCGAACAGACGAAATGCGTCACCCGGCCGTCCGTTTGCTCCCAGATCTCCGGGCCCGTGGTCTTGTAGTGGGCGTCGGGGTTGACCGCGTTGTAGTGCTGGTCGGCGAAGATCGCGTTGGTGTGCGCGGCCGCGATCGCCCGGCCTTTCATGATGTAGTTCTCGGGGTGGTCGGGCGGCACCGCCGTGGGTGTGATGATGACCTCGGCGCCGAGGGCGCGGAGCAAGCGGGACTTCTCCTGGGACATCTTGTCGGGCATCGTGAATACGCAGCGGTAGCCCTTCACGGCCGCCGCGAGCGCGAGACCCACGCCCGTGTTTCCCGAGGTGGCCTCCACGATCAAACCACCGGGCTTGAGGCGCCCGTCCCGCTCGGCCGCCTCGATCATCGCCAGGCCGATGCGGTCCTTCACCGAGCCGCCGGGATTGAAGAACTCCGCTTTGGCGTACACCGGTGTCCGCAGGCCGGCCGTCACTCGATGCAGCCGGATCAGCGGCGTCCACCCAATCGTCTCCAGGACGTCGTCGTAGGGTCGCGCGTGGCTCCGGGCGGTCTCGGTCACGGTCCGCCGGGCCTCGAGCGCTCGGGATGGCGGAACTGAACGGGCTGCAAGAACGCGGCGGCGACGGGCTCGCCGTCTCGTCGCGCCGGCGCGAAGCGCATCTGGCTCACGCCGGCCATCGCGGCCGAATCCAGCGCCGGGAAGCCGCTGCTCTCGGCAAGTCGCGTGGATTCCGGGAGCACGGTGCCCCGCGCGTCGACGAATAACCGCAGGAGGACGGTGCCCTCGACGCGCTGCGCGAACAGGTCCTCGGGATAGCTCACAGGAGACTCCGGGTTGATCATCACGGGGGCGTCGAAACGTGATACCGACGCCGCGTTGCCGATGGGCGCGCCGCTCCCGCACCCCGCGAGTGCCAGGCCTAGGGCGCCGGCGAGCCTCACCCTAGCTCCCGCGCCCGCCGGCGCAACTCGGCCAGGCGGTTCAGCGCCTCGAGCGGCGTCAACGAGTCGGGTTCGATCGCCCGCAGGTCCTCGAGCACCGGGTGGCCGGCCTCGAACAGCGCGAGCTGCCCGGCGTCCGGCGCGGGTGGCGGCACGGCGCCGGCGACATGGTGGCCCGACTCGAGCAGCGCCAGGATCTGCCGCGCGCGGGACACCACCGCGCCTGGGAGGCCTGCCAGCCGCGCGACGTGGATTCCGTAGGAGCGATCGGCGCCCCCGGGTTCCAGCCGGTGAAGGAATACGACCTCTTCGCCCACTTCGCGCACGACCACGTTGAAGTTCCGTGCGTGCGCCAACTCCTCCGTGAGCTGTGTCAGCTCATGGTAGTGCGTGGCGAATACGGTCTTGCACCCGACCCGGTCGTGCAGGTGCTCCGTGACCGCCCACGCGATCGCGACCCCGTCATAGGTCGACGTGCCCCGGCCGATCTCGTCCAGCAGGACGAGGCTCCGCGCGCTCGCGTTGTGGAGAATCGCGCTGGCCTCCGCCATCTCCACCATGAACGTGGACTGGCCCCGCCCCAGGTTGTCGCTCGCGCCCACGCGCGTGAACACGCGGTCGATCACACCCAGTGTCGCCCGCTCGGCCGGCACGAAGGCGCCCATCTGCGCCATGACGACCAGCAGCCCCACCTGGCGCAGCACGGTCGACTTGCCGGCCATGTTCGGGCCGGTGAGGAGTATGACCCGCTGGTGTTCATCCATCAGAATGTCGTTGGGAATGAAGCTGCCGCGCGGCAGCATGCGCTCGACGACGGGATGGCGGCTGCGGAGGAACTCGATCCGGAATTCGTTCGTCACGGTGGGTCGGACGTATCCCTCCCGCGCCGCGACTTCGGCGAGGGCGGCGTAGACGTCCAGCTCCGCGAGCCCGCGCGCGGTGCGCTGCAGGCGTTCTAGCCGATCGCCGATCGTCCGGCACAGCGCGACCAGCAGCTCGCGCTCGCGCTGGGCGATGGCGTCCTCGGCGCCGAGAACGCGGGCCTCGAGGTCCTTCAGCTCGGGCGTGACATACCGCTCCGCGCCGGTCAACGTCTGCCGGCGCTCGTAGTCGGAAGGAATGGCATCCCGGTTCGCCCGGGTGACTTCGATGTAGTAGCCGAAGACTTTGTTGAAGCCCACCTTGAGCGACGCGATCCCCGTGCGTTCCCGCTCGCGGGCTTGAATGCCGGCGATGATCCGCTTGCCACCGTCTCTCAACTCGCGCAGCTCGTCCAGCCGGGCGTCTGCTCCGGGGCGAATGGCGTCGCCTTCGCCGGCCGCGGCCGGCGGCTGGTCCACGAGGTGGTGGCGTAACTCGTCGGCCAGGTCCGGCAGCATGTCCAGCTCGCGCGCCAGCCGCTCGAGCTCCGCAGACGACTCCCGGCGCGCCGGTCCGTCGAGCGCGGCGCGCACGTCGGGCAACCGGCCCAGCGAGTCTCGGAGAGCGCCGAGATCTCGAGGCGTGGCCCGGCCTGTGACGGCGCGCCCCACCAGCCGCTCCACGTCGCGCACGCCGTCGGCTGCTTCGCGCAGCCGGCCGCGCCCCCGCGTGTCCTGGAACAGGACGTCCACGGCGTCGTGGCGGGCGCGGATCGCCGCTGGTGCGCGAAGTGGTGCGAGCAGCCAGCGGCGCAGGAGCCGGGCGCCCATGGGCGTAGCGGTGCGATCCAGCACGGCGAGCAAGGTGAGCCCCGTCGCCCCGGGACGCAGCAGCTCGACCAGCTCCAGGTTGCGGCGCGTCATCTCGTCCAGCGGCATGAGGTCGCCGCCCCGCACCACTCTCGGCCGCGCGAGTTGCGGCAGCCCACCGGGCTTGAGCTCGGCTGCGTAGCGCAGCAGCGCCGCCGCCGCGGCGAGCGCGGGACGGTCCGCCGGTTCCAGACCCAGGCCGTCCAGCGTGGCGAGATTGAAGCGGCGGGTGAGCTCCTCGCCGGCCCTTCCGGCGTCGAACTCCCACGGCTCGCGCTCGGTGCGGAGAACGTCCGGCTCGAGGTCGAGCGCGGCCCCGACCGGCAGCACAACCTCCCTCGGGCCATACCGCTCGAGCGCGGACGGCAGGTCCGACGGAAGCACCACTTCGAGCGCGAACTCGCCGGTGGAGAGGTCCAGGGCGGCGAGCCCCATGGCGGGCCCCGGCTCCACCGCCACCAGGAAGTTGTTGCGCGCGGCCTCGAGGAGGTCCTCTTCGAGGGTCGTTCCCGGCGTGACGGTTTCCACCACTTCGCGCCGCACGATGCCCTTGGCGAGCCTGGGGTCTTCTATTTGCTCGCAGATCGCGACGCGGAACCCGCGCTCCACCAGCCGGCGGAGGTATCCGCTCACAGCCTTGACGGGCACGCCCGCCAGGGGGACGTCGGCGGCGCCGCCGTTATTACGGCTCGTCAGCGTGAGGCCGAGTTCGCGCGAAGCGGTTTCCGCATCGTCAAAGAACATCTCGTAGAAATCGCCCATGCGAAACAGCAGAATCGCGTTCTGGTGGCGGGCCTTGATCTCCCGATACTGCTGCATGAGCGGCGTCTCGTTCCGCCTCACCGCGGCTCCTCCACCACGAACGGACTTCCGCCGAATCGGCGCCGCAACTGCTCAATGAAGCGTTGCGCCTCGGGCCGGGTCGCGAAACGGCCCACGCGCACCTTGAGGAGACCGTCCGCCTCTCGCACGACGCGGGGATCGTGTCCCGCCGCCCGCAGGTCGCGCATCAACGCATCCGCTGCCAGCGGGCTCTGCACCGCCGCCAGCTGCACCGTGAAGACGACCGCGGGCGGCCGCAACGCGCTGGTGTCGGTCGCCGCGGTGTCTCCTGCGGGGCCCGGGGGAACGGTCGCGCACCGCTGGAGGTAGAATCGCGCGCGGTTCGCCAGCTCCACGTCATCGCCGGCTTCAGATTCGGCTTGCTCCAGCAGCGCGCATGCCGCTGCCAATTCTCCGAGCTCGAGATGCGCCCGCGCACCCCAGAAGGCGGCCGCAGCCCGCTGCACGCTAGGCGGATAATCGAGCCGCGTGCGCTCCGACGTTCGGAGGACCGCGCGATAGTCGGCGGCGGCGAACGCGAACTGCGCCAGCCGCACCAACGCCGCGGGCGCCCAGGGAGTGTTGGAGAACTCCACACTCACGCGGCGGAAATACCCAGCGGCGCTGTCCGGATCGCCCGCGACGACGCCCGCGGCGAACAGCGCAGCGGGCACCAGCGAGTCGGCCGGCGCCAGGTCCGCGAGCCGGCGCCGCACGAGAAGCCGCGCGGAATCTCCCTGCCCTTCCGTGGCCAGTCGCACGGCGTTGCGCAAGGTCGAATCAGGGAGCGCGGGGTCGTGCTGCTGCGCCCGGGCGGAAGTCCCAAGGCTCGCCAGCAGTAGGAGGCCGAGCAGGGCTGCCGTCATGCTGCCCGGTCCTGCCCACGGAGACCGAGGATGAACCCCCGCAGCAGGCCGCCCTCGTCGGACACGGTCGTGGACTTGAGTGCCGTGTCGGTCTCGAGCGCCGCTTCGATGGCGTAGTCCAGATCGGCTCCTGTCCACCGGGAAATGGCCGCGGTCCAGCTTGACGCCAGGTCTGCCCAGGAACGCGCTCCCGGTGGCCGCGCCTGGCGGAGCTCCGCGAGCAGCGCCTGCTCAAGCCGCCGGCCGCTGAGTCCGTGGTCGGCCAGGGCCCGCGCGAGCCTCACGCCAACGAGCTCGGTCCCGAGAGCCGTGATCATGCGAACGCCCGTGATTCCCGGCTGCGGGAGCACCAGGTCCACGAGACGAACCGCCCGCACGACGTCGCGCTGGAGTACGGCAGTCACCCAGTCTTCCAGGGTCTCGCCGTGTCGCACGCCGACGAACTGCGCCACGTCATCCACCGTGACCGGCCGGTCGTCGCCGATCGCGCCGGCGAGCTTCTCAATCTCCGCCTGCACGTGCGCCAGGTCATCTCCCACGGCGCGAAGCAGGTGGGCCAGTGCTGCGGGTTCGAGTCTCACGCCCGCGGCAGCGACGTGAGCGCGGGCCCACCGATGCAGGTCGTCCCCCGAGAGCGGTTCGAGGACGACATGCGTGGAGGCGCTGAGGATTTCCGCATCGGGTTCTTCCGTTGCGTGCAGCAACACGAGCACGGTCGTCGCCGAGGGACTCCGCAGGTAGCGGCCCAAGACCTCCCACACCTTCGCGCCCTTGCGCCATTGCTCCAGGCCCCGAATGACGACGACTCTTCGCTCGGCCAACATCGGGACCGTCTCGACCAGGGCATGGAGCGACTCTCCGTCCAGGTCCCCGGCCGTCCGGATGTCGAGGTTGAAGTCCCGGTCTTGAGGATCCAGGGCCGCGTTGACGATGGCGGCTACCAGTTCATCCTTGAGAATCTCTTCGCTGCCGGTGAGGTAGTAGACAGGGGCGAGGTTGTTCCGGCCCAGCTCACGCCGGGCGGCATCGTACACAAGACCGGGCATAGCGAGCGGAAGTTACCCGCTCCCGAAAACCGAAGAAAGGTGGAGCGGACGCTACGGAGCCACGGCCGGCACGTGGAGGGCGGCATCCTCGTCGGCGCTGGTATCCGGGGCAAGTGCTGCCGCCGGATCGGCCCGGGCGAACCCGACGAACGGGGGCCCGGGATTCGCCACGACCTGCGGTGACCGCTCCGCCGCGGGCTGCGTCTGCGGCAGCCTCGTTACCCCTTCGATCAGCACCAGCCCGACGGCGGCCGCCACCAGCAGCGAGGCGACCAACCCACCGGGCGCGAGTCCGGGATCAGTACCGGCCCGCGAGAACGCGAGGCGGCGCTGGAGCGCCCAGCGAAAAGCGGGCGACGGCTCGAGACCGGGTCCTGCGCGAAGCACCTCGACGCCGCGGCGCACAGCCAGATCCTGTCGCGCGCACCGCGGGCACTCCCTGAGGTGACGTTCGACCTCGGTTAGCCGGGCGCGGTCCTGAAGGCGACCGTCACGGTAGTCCGAATAGAGCTCTTGGAAATCAGCGCAGCGCATGCGGTGTCGGTGGACGCACAGTAGTACGTCGCGGGCCGCCGGAGGTTCCCTCCCTTGAGCGGCAGCCGATGCCCGCGGGCCCTCCGACGCCCGCTACGCGCCGGGTGTTGCTCGCTACTCCAGGTGGGGCGCGATCAGGTGCGCGAACCGGTTCCGGGCGCGGTTCAATCGGCTCTTGACCGTGCCCAGATTGCAGCCCGTGATGTCGGCGATTTCCTCATAGGACTTGCCGTCCAGCTCGCGGAGAACGAACACCTGCCGGTGATGGCCTGGCAGCTGCGCCACCGTCCACTCCACGAGCTCGCGCAGGTGACGCCGCCGGTACAGGTCGTCAGGGCGCTGGTGGGGGTCCTCGAACTGGAGAGGGCGATGGTCTCCCTCCCAGTTCTTCTTGATCGTCTGGAAGAACACGAGCGGGTTCCTGCTGCGATTGCGCAGTTCATTCTTGGCCAGGTTGGACGCGATCGTGTAGATCCACGTGGAGAACTTCTTGGCCTGGTCGAACCGGTGCATGTGCCGGTGCACGCGGATGAACACTTCCTGGACCAGGTCCTGGGCCCGTTCTCGATCTCCGATGGTCCGGTAGACGAAATTGAGCAGGCGTTTTTGGTAACGCTCGACGATCTGGTCGAACGCCTTGTGCTGCCCCGCGAGATACAGACTGACCAGACTGGAATCATCCAGCGGGCGCAGCGGGGCTTGGGCGGTGACCAGCTGAGGCTGGCCGCCGCGGTGCATGCCGATCGCCATGTGGTTACCCCCCGGACGCCCCGGCTCCAACCGCGCCGGCAGGCGTCCGCTTATTCTGACCAAGTGTGGGTCGTGGGCCTAGAACCTCCCGGTTTCTACAGGACCTTGCGGCATAATCCATACCGGTGGTATGCCGCTAGCTTCAACACGCCCAACCCGTTTAGTCGCACCGTGTTACGCGTACGTCCCTGACACGCATGCAGGGCGTCGTCGTCCGCTCCCGTGGACATCGTACCTACAGACCGAGCCTGAAACCTGCTGCGAAAAGCAGCGCCGCGATCGACTTCCCGTCGCGGATTTCCCCATCCCGGATCATCTCCAGGACGCGGGACATCGGTCGAGCCTGGACTTCCATGAACTCGTCCGGGGCGGGCCGAGCATCTCCGGTTGTGATCCCCGAGGCGAGGAACAGGTGGATCTGCTCGTCGGTGAACCCGGGTGTGGTGAAGATGGTCGTTAGGTGCTGGAAGGACTCGGCGCTGGCTCCGGTCTCTTCGCGCAGCTCGCGCCGCGCACAATCGAGCGGCGATTCTCCCGGCTCGAGCACGCCGGCCGGGATTTCCCACAGGACGCCGCCGGCTGCGTAGCGGTACTGGCGTATCAGCAAGATCGACGGGTCCGCGGCGCCGACCGGCGAGAGCAACGGCACCACCGCGGCGGCCCCGGCGTGGCGGATGATCTCGAGCTCGAGGATGGAGCCACTGGGAGCCCGGAACGTGTCGATGTCCAGCTGCACGATGCGGCCGGCGTAGGCGCGACGGCTCGCAAGACGTTCCGGCGGGGGGCTGTGCATGAGGCGCTCCGATGGGGAGGAATCCGCCAAGAGTTCCGCGCTCCCGCGGAAGCGTCCCTAAGCCTGTCGGACGAACACGAGCATCACCCGGGTCTGGGCCAGGGGCGACGCGTGTTCGAAGGACCATCCCGCACGGGCCCGCTCGTTCAACAGGTCCGTGAGGTTTTCCTCGTCCTCGCGAACCTTGCCCTGCAGTTTGGAAATCACGACCTGGTACTGTTTGATCGCGGCCATCTTCACCGGGTGCCGAAGAGCCGGTCGCCTGCGTCGCCCAGGCCGGGCAGGATATACCCGGACGCGTTGAGCTCGCGGTCGAGCGCGGCGGTGAACACGGAGACGTCAGGGTGGTGCTCGAGCATTCGCTGGACACCGGCCGGGGCGGCGACGACGCACAGGAACCGGATTCGTCCGGCGCCGACCTGCTTCAGCGCGGACACAGCTTGCACCGCCGACCCACCGGTTGCGAGCATGGGGTCGAGCACGAAGAACAACCGATCCTCTTCGTCGCCCGGGATCTTGAAGTAATAATGAACCGGCTCGAGCGTATCGTGATCCCGGTAGAGCCCGATATGCCCCACCCGGGCACTCGGGATCAACTGGATAATGCCGTCCACCATTCCCAACCCGGCCCGGAGAATGGGTACCAGGGCGAGTTTCTTTCCGGCCACCTGCATGCCCGTCGTGGGTTCCATCGGTGTTTCCACCGGAGCCGGTTCCAGCGGCAAGTCCTTCGTCGCCTCGTAGGCCATGAGCATCGCGATCTCATTTACCAACGCCTTGAAGTCGCGAGTGGCTGTGTTTCTGTCTCGAAGCTTCGTCAACTTGTGCTGAATGAGGGGATGGCTCAGGATGGTCAGGTTGGGGAACATGGCGCTCAATAGTACGGGTGTCCTCGAGAATGTCGAGGGGCCGTGGGCAGTGAGGATCACCGGCCACGCCGGCGTTGACTGTCCGACCGGTCAGTTACGGGAACGATGGGAGAGACACTCCCGAACCCCGCCCACGGTCAAGTCCGTCCCCTAACCCCGCTGAAGCTGGCGCGCCAGGCTCGGCAGGGCGAGAATCGTACCATGCCCATCTCTCCCACCGGAATCGTCCGGGGGTTCTTTGCGGCCGGTACGATGGTCTTCGCCGCGCTGGGGCTCGTGCTCCGGGACGACGCGCGGTGGTTCGCGGCTTCAGGGCTGTGCGGGCTGCTGTGGGGTGGATGGGGTTTCCTATCGGACCACGTGATCGTCCCGCTCGCCGACTGGAGCAGCCAGATCTTCGCACGGGTGTCGGGCGGGTCGAACACCGAGGGCGAGGAAGGCCGACCGAAGCCGACGCAGGCCGACCGACGGTAGTTGTCGTCTCGGACCCGTCGTCCGACCACGTCAGCGGTCGTCGGCCTTCGTCGCCCCTGAATCAGCCGCTCGGGATGATCAGCAGCTTCCCGCTCGTCGCCCGACTTTCGAGATCGCGGTGCGCGTCGCTCGCGCGTTCGAGCGGGTACTCGGCATGGACGCGGAGCGACAGCGAGCCGTCGGCCACCCACGCCATGACCTCGCGCGCCCTGGCCAGGAGCTCCTCGCGCGTGGCGACATAATGGGGCAGCGAAGGCCGCGTGAGGAACAGCGATCCCTTCTGATTCAGAATCTGCGGGTCGAACGCCGCGACGGCGCCACTCGATTGACCGAACAACACCAGCGTCCCCCTGCGCGCCAGGCAATCCAGGCTCTTCGCGAACGTGTCGCGTCCCACGGAGTCATAGACGACCTGAACGCCCCTGCCATCGGTGAGGCGCCGTACCTCCGCCGTGAAATCCTGTTCGGTATACCGAATGACCTCGTGCGCGCCAGCCTCGCGCGCCAGGGCCGCCTTCGCTTCCGTGGAGACGGTGCCGATGACGCGGGCACCCCGGCGTCGCGCGATCTGTACCAATAGCAACCCGACCCCACCCGCGGCGGCGTGCACCAGGCAGGTGTCGCCGGACTTCAACGCGTACGTGGTGCAGGCGAGGTAGTGCGCGGTCATGCCCTGGAGCATGAGGGCTGCGGCCTGCCGGCTGCTAACGACGGGCGGAACGGGCACGAGCCGCTCGCCTGGCACGACGGCGAACTCGGCGTACGCTCCCAGAACGCCGGTCCACGCCACGCGCTCTCCGCGGGTGAGCCCGCTCACCCCGTCGCCCAGCCGCTCCACCACACCGGCTCCTTCCTGGCCGATGGTCGCCGGGAAACTGACACGGTACTGCCCCGAGCGCTGATAAGTGTCGATGTAATTCACACCCGCCGCTTCGACGCGCACGAGCGCTTCACCCGGCTTCGGCTCGGGCGCGGCAATGTCCTCCAGGCGCAGGGCGTCGGGACCGCCCGGAGTGTGAACTCGAATGGCTTTCATGGGC
>JACQHC010000036.1 GCA_016199245.1 Gemmatimonadota bacterium
ATGCGGAACTGCGCGGTGCCCGCGTCGAGCAGCTCGTAGCGCGTATACTCGTCTTCTTCAGTTTGACGCGGCGTGGCAACTTGGGGCGTTTGCCCCGCGAGCGGGACGCCGCAGCACGCAGCCGCGACTGAGAGCGCGAGTGACGCAATGACGGGCCGGGAGCGCACGGCCAGAATGTACCGCGGGTAGCGGCGGTCCGCAGCAGACGGTGAATCGGTAGGCACCGCCGCGACAAGCTGCGAAGTTCCGGTGCGGCGGCGACGGCGCCCCCTTGTTGACCCCCTGTCCTCACGTGGGTATTTCCCGCTGCGCCCTTTTCCAACGGAGGCGACGGTGCGACGAGCCCCTACAATCGGTGGCGTGCTCCTTCTCGCGGCCACGGCCGCACTCGCCCACGACCTGTTCATCAAGCTCGACCGGTACTTCTTGGAGCCCGGGGCCAGCTTATCCGTGCCCGTTCTGAACGGCACATTCCTTGTGAGTGAGAACTCACTTGAGGGCGACAGAATTGCTGATTTGAGCCTGGTTTCACCCGCCGGTCGGGAACGCCTCCCCATGTCAGCCTGGAGCGCGCGGGGCGACACGAGCTGGGTATCGCTATCGGTGGGCGAGGCGGGAACGTACGTCGTGGGGCTGTCGGTCCGGCCGCGCGAGCTCGAACTGACCGGCGAGGAGTTCAATGCCTATCTCGAAGAAGACGGCATCGCGAACATCCTCGCCCTTCGCCGCCAGAAGAACGAGATGACCAAGGGGGCGCGCGAGCGCTACTCGAAGCACGTGAAGGCCGTTTTCCAGGCAGGCGAGCGACGCAGCACCGGGTTCGCCACGGCGCTCGGCTATCCCGCCGAGATCGTGCCCCTCGACAATCCCTACGATCTCAAGGCGGGCGGTACACTGCGACTCCGCTGCCTCGTGGACGGGAAGCCCGTCGCCGGGCTCACCGTGATCTCGGGCGGCGATGGCCCCGGCGGCGTGGCAATTTCGCCCAGGTCGGCTACGACGGGGCCCGATGGGACGACCGCCGTTACGCTGGACCGCGCCGGTCGCTGGTACGTGAAGTTCGTGCACATGGTACCGGTAACGGAGCAGGGGCTCGACTACGAGTCGAAGTGGGCGACGCTGACGTTCGGGCTCCGCTGATCATCTAGGCTGAAGAACGGGCGCAGCTGATACCAGTTTCTCGGCACCTTGGTGAGTCAGCTCTAGAAGGCTGTGGGAACGGGTCGCGCGCCCGTCCTTGACATATCGCGGTCTGGATGATGTAACAGGTTGCAGTATAGCAGGTTGCATCATTTCGACACTGTGCCGTCACCGCGCGGATTTGCCCGAGTCTTCCCTGACGATGTAGCCTTAGCATCGGCTCCGAGGCCGGCTATGACCACTCCAAACCCCAGACTCGCTGCGATTGACGTCGGCACCAACTCCTTCCGCCTAGTGGTGGCGGAGGTGGAGCCCGACGGCACCTATCGCGTGCTGGACGAGGAACAGGAAATGACCCGGCTGGGGCGCGGGCTCTTCAAGACCGGCCGCCTGGCGCATGTGCCCATGGAGCGGTCAATCGAAGCCCTGGGGAAGATGAAAGCGATCGCCGATGGCTTCGAGGTGGCCGAGCTCAGAGCTGTGGCGACGAGTGCCGTGCGCGAAGCGTCCAACGGACGGACCTTCCTGCGCGAGGTGTGGAAGCGCCATCGGCTCAAGGTTGAAGTCATCTCGGGCGACGAAGAGGCCCAGCTCGCCTTCCAGAGCGTGAACCGCCATTTCAACCTGGAGGGCCGGTCGGCCGCGATCGTGGACATCGGGGGCGGCTCGGTCGAGGTGATTCTGGTCGCCGACGGCGTCATTGACCAGGTGCATTCGCTGCCGTTGGGCGCGGTGCGGCTCACCGAGAAATACGCGAAGTCCGATCCGCTGAAGCGCAAACATTGGAAAGCCCTGAGACGCCATATCGACTCCGCGATCGACCGGGTCATCGGGGAGCCGCCGTTCACGGCCGAGGTGATGATCGGCAGCGGCGGCACGTTCTCCAACCTCGGCCAGATGATGCGCTACGCCCGCGAGGGGCAGGCGGGGCCGCTCACGGGGTATGCCCTGACGCGGGCCGAGGTGATCCGGTTGCGCGACCGGCTGCGGGAAACGCCGCTCGGCGCCCGGCGGCAGATCCCCGGCGTGAACCCCAAGCGCGCCGACATTCTGCTCGCGGGCGTTGCCGTTGTGACGCGGCTGTGCCGCCACCTCGGCACGCAGCGGGTGGAAGTGAACGACCGCGGCATCCGGGACGGCGTGTTGCTGGTGATGATCGCCGATCGCCTCGGGCCCGCCGCCGCTGCGAAACCGGAGCCGCTCGACCGCATGGAGCGGGTGCGGGCCTTCGCCGAGAAGTGCCGCTCCAACGAACGGCATTGCGGCCACATCGCGCGGCTCGCGGGTGATATCTTCGACGGCCTCAAGGGCGCCTACGAGCTGCCGGAGCAGGGCAGGGACATCTTGACCGCGGGGGCGCTGCTGCACGACATCGGGTACTTGATCAACCACGCCAAGCACCACAAGCACGCCTACCACCTCATCATGCACGGCGATCTGCCGGGGTTTTCGGCCCGGGAGGTGGAGCTGATCGCCAACGTGGCCCGGTATCATCGCCGCGCGGCGCCGCGCAAGTCGCACGAGAACTTCGCCCGGCTCGACCCCGGGGATCGACGTCTCGTCCGGCAGCTGGCCGGCATTCTCCGGGTGGCCGACGGTCTTGACCGCACGCACACGCAGACGTTGAGCGGGCTCCGCGTCGTGGTCGAGGACGGCAAGGTCGAGCTGCGCGTTCGATCCGCGCGGAGTCCCCGGGTGGACGTGGACGACGCGCTTCGCAAGTCCAAACTGTTCCGCAAGGCGTTCGACGGGAAGCTGCGGATCGAGTGGGTGAAGGAGCGGGCCCCGGCGGCGTCGCCAGGCCCCGTGGCCGCTACGGAGTCCGGCGGAGGCGCGCGGTGACGGAGCGCCCCGGTCCCGCGCACGCTCCCGATCAGTACCTCAACCGCGAGTTGAGCTGGCTGGAGTTCAACGGCCGGGTCTTGGAAGAGGCCGCCGATGCGGGCACCCCGCTGCTCGAGCGCCTCAAGTTCCTCGCGATCTTCAGCTCCAATCTCGACGAGTTCTACGAGGTCCGGGTGGCGGGCCTGCAGCAGCAGTTGTACGCGGGGCTCGAGCCGCAGGATTACGGAGCGGACCGGTTGGACGCGGCGGAGCAGCTGGGGCGGATCGACCAGCGGGTGCACGAGCTGGTAGCCGCTCAGTATCGCGTGCTGGGGGACGACGTGTTCCCCGGCCTTGCGGCGCAGGGCATCGAGCGGATGCGGTACGAGGATCTGCTGGAGGTCGAGCAGCGGCACGTGGACGGGCTGTTCCGCTCCAGCATCTACCCCGTGCTCACTCCGCTCGCCATCGACCCGGGGCACCCCTTCCCGCACGTCCACAACAAGAGTCTGAACATCGCCCTGCTGGTCGAGAGCGCTCGGGAGCCGGAGCCGCGCCGCCTGTTCGCGGTCGTGCAAGTGCCGAGTGTGCTGGCCCGCATCGTCGTGCTGCCAGACGCCGGCGAGCGGCTCCGGTTCCTTCTGCTCGAGGACCTGATCGGGGCGCACCTCGACGAGCTGTTCGGCGGTTTCCGGGTGATCTCCCGGACCGTGTTCCGGGTGACGCGGAACACGGACCTCACCATCGAAGAAGACGAGGCGGAGGACCTGCTCGAGACCATCGAGGAGTCTCTGCGGCTGCGGCTGCGCGGTGAGGCCGTGCGGCTCGAGATCTCCGCCGACGCCGACGAGCGCTTCGTGCAGATGCTGGTCGAGGCGCTCGACCTGGCGGAGCGAGACGTGTACCGCGTGCCGGGCCCGGTGGACCTGTCGGCGTTCTGGGCGCTCCACCGGCGCGAGGGCTTTCGCGCGCTGCACGACGAGCCGCTGATGCCGCGCGTCCCGCCGCCCTTGGCTGGCGGCCGGAACATCTTCGAGGTCATCCGCGAGCAGGACCTGCTGGTGCACCACCCGTACGAGTCGTTCGGCTGCGTCGTGGACTTCATTGACCGGGCGGCGGACGACCCCGACGTGCTGGCCATCAAGCAGACGCTGTATCGCACCAGCGGTCCCTCGCCGATCATCTCCGCCCTGGCGCGCGCCGCCCAGAACGGCAAGCAGGTGACGGCGCTCGTGGAGCTGAAGGCCCGGTTCGACGAGGAGAACAACATCGTGTGGGCCCGCTCGCTGGAAGAAGCCGGCGTGCACGTGGTGTACGGCGTCGTGGGCCTGAAGACGCACTGCAAGGCGGCGCTCGTGGTCCGGCGCGAGCCGGACGGCTTGCGGCGCTACGTCCACCTGGCGACCGGGAACTACAATCCCACCACGTCGCGCATCTACACCGACCTTGGCCTGTTCACGGCTCGGCCCGAGTACGGCGAAGACGTGAGCGAGATGTTCAACCTGCTCACCGGGTATTCGCAGGGACATCGCTGGAAGCGGCTGCTGCTAGCGCCGGTCGGCCTGCGGGAGAAAGTGGTCGAGCTGATCGAGCGGGAGCGGGCCAACGCCGCGGCCGGGCTCGCCGCCCGCATCGTGGTCAAGATGAACGCGCTCGTGGAACCGTCCGTGATCGACGCGCTCTATGGCGCCTCGCAGGCGGGCGTCGCGATCGATCTCGTGATTCGCGGCATCTGCTGCCTGCGGCCGGGCCTTCCGGGCGTGTCGCACGGGATTCGCGTCACGTCCATCGTGGACAAGTTCCTGGAGCACTCCCGAGTCTTCTATTTCGAGAACGCCGGGAACCCCGAAATCTTCCTGGGCAGCGCCGACTGGATGCCGCGCAACTTCTTCCGGCGCATCGAGGCGATGTTCCCCATCGAGGACGAGCGCCTGAAACAACGCGTAATGGAGGAGATCCTCCCGGTGATCCTGGCGGATAACGTAAAGGCGCGCGAGCTTCAGTTGGACGGGCGGTACACGCGGCCCGCGCTGCTCGAAGGCGTCACGCCGATCCGTTCGCAGCTCGTGTTTCAGAGCCTGGCGCGCGAGGCCGCGCGTGAGAGCGCCGAGATCATGCGCCGCATGGTCCCGATCCACCGGCGCCCGCGGGCTCGGACGAGCGACGCCGAGCGTGCGCTGACGCCAGCCTGAGGTCCGCTATGCAGTTGCTCGTCATTCGTCACGCCATCGCCGAAGATCGTGAGACGTTCACCGGAGGCGACGATGCGGAGCGGCCGCTGACCACCAAGGGACGGCGTCGCATGCAGGCCGGCGTCCGCGGTTTGAAGACCGTGGTTCGAAAGATCGACTTGCTGGCGTCGAGCCCGCTTCTCCGGGCGCGTCAGACCGCGGACATCGTGGCGCGCGCCTACCGCAGGGTCCCTCGGGTCGAAGTCGCGGAGCTTTCCCCCGGGGCGGCACCCGAGGTATTTGTGGGATGGCTCGCCGGCCAGGCCGAGCATCAGGTCGTGGCGGCCGTGGGCCACGAGCCTACGCTGAGCGAGTTCGTTAGCTGGCTGATCGCGGGTCGAACCGAGTCCGGCCTGGAACTCAAGAAGGGAGGAACCTGCCTGGTGGACTTCCCGGGGCCGGTGGCAGCCGGTAAGGGAGTTCTCCAGTGGGTGCTCACGCCGGGCCAGCTTCGGAAGCTGGGAGGGTGAGGTGATGAGTTTCCCGGACGATCTCTTGACCTTGACGCCGACCGCGGGCGCGCGGGTCGTGGCCCGTGTGCTCCTGGGACGAGCGGTCGACGCGAAGCGTAAACTGGAGGCCGCGGACCAGGAATCGCTGCACGACTTCCGGGTTTCGCTGCGGCGTCTGCGGAGCTGTCTCCGCGCCTACCGTCCCTACCTGCGTGGTGCGCTGACGAAGAAGGTGCGGCGGCAGCTGCGGGACATCTCGGCCGAAACCGGCGCCGCCCGGGACGCGGAGGTCCAGGTGCTCTGGGTGCGCGGGCGGCAGGCCGAGGCCAGCCGCGCCGAGCGGGCGGGGGTCGCACGGTTCGCGGAGCAGGTCGAGGAACGGTTCGCCGCGCAACAGGACGCGCTCAGAAAGGCCGCGGGGCGGTTCGAGCGGGTGGCGCGATCCATCCGCGGGCGGCTGCGAGGGGGGGCGGGGGCGTTCGCAACCGGCTCGGACCGTAGGGAGGCGGGTGGGGCGGCGACGTTCGGAGCGGCGACCGGTGCCCTGGTTCTCGAGCACGCGGCCGAGATGGGGACGCGGCTAGCCGCGGTCGCTTCGGTGGCCGATGAGAAGGAGGCACACCTCGCCCGCATCCGGGCCAAGCGGCTGCGCTACCTGCTGGAGCCGCTCGCGGCTAGTCGTCCCGACGCTCAGGCGCTGGTGGAACGACTCCGGGCGCTCCAGGACTTGTTGGGCGAGTTGCACGACATGCACGTGATGGCGGCTGACATCGCGGAGGCGCTGGAGCGCGTGGCCGTGGATAGCGTCCGCGCGCTCCGGACCGAGGTCGCGGAGGGATCCGGGCAGGCCCGACGGGCGCGTCACCGGCGCGTACCGCCCGGTCTGCTCGCGCTACTCCGGCAGGCGGCGGCTCGGCAGCGGGAGCTGTTCGCCGTGCTGGAGGCCGATTGGTTGGGCACGGCGCTCGGGGACTTCCTGGCGGAGGTCGAAGCGGTGGGCAAGGCGCTGAGTGCCGTGGAGCGATTGCCCACGGAGATCGAGCGGAAGTTCCTGCTGAGTGGTCTTCCGGACGTTCTGGAGGATGGGGCGAGCGTCGAATTGCGGCAGGGTTGGCTGCCCGGGGCGGTGCTGCAGGAGCGCCTGCGCTGCGTCGCGGACCCGGCCGGAGCGCGCTACTACCGCACCGTCAAGACGGGCACCGGCATCGCGCGGGTCGAGATCGAAGAAGAAACCACGCCTGAGCTGTTCGAGCATCTCTGGCCGCTCACGGAGGGCCGCCGCGTGGTCAAGCGGCGCTACTGCCGGCGGGAAAACGGCCTGGAGTGGGAAGTGGACGTGTTCGCCGACCGGGAGTTGGTGCTGGCGGAAGTGGAGTTGCCGTCTGCGGAAACGCCCGTCGAGCTGCCGCGGTGGCTGTCCGAGTCGGTGGTGCGGGAAGTGACCGGTGAGCCGGAGTACCTGAACGTGAATCTGGCGCGCTAGCGCGCCGCCACCTCGATCGCCTGGAGGAACTGCTCCTGCGCGCTGGGCCCAGGTTCCCCTTGTGTGGCGCGGATGGAGGACCCGTCTCCCTGCAGCAGCCAGGCGTGTGGGTCGGACAGCTCGGCCTCGAGAATGGCCTCGAGCCGCGCCCGCGCTGCAGGGTCCACCACGGGGGCGACGACCTCGACGCGGCGTCGCAGGTTGCGCGAGCGCCAGTCGGCCGAGCCGATGAAATACTCGGGTTCGCCTCCGTTGGCGAAGTAGAAGATCCGGGCGTGTTCCAGGAACCGCCCCACCAGGCTCACCACCTTGATGTTGTCAGACATCCCCGGCACGCCCGGCCGGAGCGAGCAAATCCCCCGCACGATCAACTCGATCCTCACGCCGGCCTGTGAGGCCTTGTACAGCGCCTCGATGACCTCCGCGTCCGCGATGCCGTTGAGTTTGGCCCGGATATGGCCGCCGCGGCCCGCGCGCGCGTGCTGGATCTCGCGCTCGATCAGCTCGAGGAAGCGGCTCAACATGTAGGTGGGCGCCACGATCAAGCGCTGGAAGTTGCCGGTCGGGGCCCGGGAGGAGCCTGTCAGCTCGTTGAACAGCGCGTTCAAGTCCGTGCAAACGGCCGGGTCCGCGGTGAGCAGGCCCAGGTCGGCGTACTGGCGGGCCGTGCCCGCATTGTAGTTCCCCGTGCCGACGTGGGCGTAGCGCCGGATCTTGTCTCCCTGCTTGCGGACCACGAGCGCGACCTTGGCATGCGTCTTCAGGCTCACCAGGCCGGTCACCACGTGGATGCCGGCGCGCTCCAGCTGCTTGGCCCAGTAGATGTTCATCTCCTCGTCGAACCGCGCTTTGATCTCGACGAATACGGCCACGTCCTTGCCCGCGGCCGCCGCGCGCCGCAGTGCCTCCACGATCAACGATCGGCCGCCCGCGCGGTACAGGGTCATCTTGATGGACACGACGTCCGGATCGTCGGCCGCGTCCACGATGAGCCGCTGTACTGTGTGGTTGAACGATTCGTACGGGTGGTGCACCAGCAGGTCCCGCTCGTCGATCTGGTCGAAGATCGACCGGTCCGGTTCGAGGGGCGACGTTGGGACGAAGGACGGGTAATGGAGGTCCGCCAGGGGCAGGTCCGCCAACTCCTCCAGCGCGTGCAGGTCCACCATCCCGTCGCTCTCGAACACGTCGCTCGGGTCCAGCGCGATGCCTTCCCGGTTCTCTTCCCGCCGCAGGTCGCGAAACAGTAGGTCTCGCACGACGTCGGGCATGGAGCGCTCCACCTCGACGCGCAGGATCGCCCCGTGCGGCCGGCGCAACACCTCTTCCTCCACCACCTCGAGGAAGTTCGCCGCGGCCTGCTCGTCCACCTGGATCTCGCCGCTCCGGCTCAGCCGGAACGCGTGCACCTCCTGGACCTGGCGGCCCGGGTAGAGCACGCCCGCGTTGGCGCGGATCGCGTCTTCGATCGGAATGAAGTCGAGCGTGTCACCGATGCGGACGAACCGCGGGAGCGCATCCGACACGTTGAGAATCGCGAAGTGGTCGCGACCGGAGCGCGCGTCGCGCACCAGGATGGCCAGCGAGAGGCGCAGCTCGTCAATGCGGGGCAGCGGGTGTCCCGGTGCCGTGGTGACGGCCTTTGGCGTGAGCACTGGGAAGACGTGCTCGTCGAAGTGGTCCGCCACGAATTTCCGCTCCACGTCGTTCAGATCGTCCCAGGCGAGGATCCGGATGCCCCGTTCCCGGAGGTCGCCGTTCCGCAGTTCATTGAAACAGCGATACTGCCTGGACGTGAGCGCCCGCAGCCGAACGTGCAACGTGTTCAGCAGCTCCCTGGGCGTCTTGCCGTCCATGGACTGCTTGGTGATGCCGGCGGCGACGGCGTGCTTCAGACCCCCCACCTTGATCATCACGAACTCGTCGAGGTTCGAGCTCACGATCGAGAGAAACCGGAGCCGCGCGAGCAGGGGCACGGCTGGGTCCTCCGCCAGCGCCAGCACGCGGGTGTTGAACTCCAGCACGCTGATCTCCGGGTTGATCACCGGCTCGAGACCGCCTGCCGATCCGGTGCCGATCTCCGAGAGCAGTGCCGTGTCGATGATCATGGAGCCGCGGCGGCGATCGGGCCCTGCTACCGGTGCGGCCGGCGGCGCCACCACGCCGACCGCTGCCGGCAGCGCGCCGGGCGCTGCGACGCCCGTCGCCGAGCGGAACGCGTACAGGTCCCCGATGTTGAAGCGCCACAGGGCCAGTACGGTCAGATTGAAGATCACGGACATGATGAACGCCACGACGAGCGCCCCAACGCCTGCCGCGAGCCCGACACCGATCGCGAGGAAGATGTAGACGGCGTCCTTGGTGTCTTTCAGCGTGTTGCGGAACCGCACGGCCGCCACGACGCCGGCGAGGCTGAACGCCAGGGCGACGCTCTCCTGGATGACCATGGCGATGCCGGCCACGGCGATCGGCAGGATGATGACGGTGTGCACCACCGCCTCGTCATAGGCCAGCTCCTGCTTGGTCAGCATGTACACCCAGGCGATCGGAACCGACAGCAAGAGCGCACCGAGCATGACCAGCAACGTGCGGCCGGCCGTCCCGATGGCGCCGGCGGCCTGGTCCCGCATGAGCGTGGAGGGATCCACTCCTATTGAATCGGCAAACTCCCTGAGGCCCGCTGGTGCGGCGGCGTCGGACAGCACCGAGCCGAACTGCGGAAGGACCGCCACGAGCACCAGGCCCGTGACGGCGAGCAGGAGATAGTAGAGGGTGACCTTCCCGATCGACGAGCGGAGTGCGCTACTGATCATCCGGCCTTGCGGCAGGATCTGATGAACTCCCGCTGGATCGCGCGGGGATCGTTGATGGTCTTGTAGAACTCGTCGTAGTACGCCAGGGCCTCGGCCCGCGTCTTGTCGTCCAGCCCCGGTTGATTCTGATACAGCGCGAGGAGCTCATCCTTTTTCTCGTTGAACCTGGCGAGGATGGGCGTCACCTCTTCCGCCGTGCGGCAGAAGCCGCGGTATAGCCGCTGCCGGACCGAGCGGATGGGCAACTTTACGTCCGGGGCCGCGTAGGGCGCGTTGATCACGCCAGACCAGTCGAAATCGTAGGGCACCGGCATGGGAAACAGCGTGTTCGGCATCTCCACCAGCACGATGTTGTGCAGCGCGTAGACCGACCAGTCCGTGTTCCCAATGAAGTACTCGTACATCCAGATCAGCGGGATCTGGTCGAGGTCGGTGTTCTCGTCGATGACCTCGGTCATGTCGAGCACGCTGCCGCCGATGCGCCGCGCCATGGCGTCGTTGTCCTCGACGAAGAACGCCCACCGCGTAAGCGTGTCCCGCTTGCCGGCGGTATCCACGTACTTGATCTGGGCCGGCCGGGCCTTGAAGCTGTTATCCGTAAGCAGGTTGAACCCGCGGTAGATGAGGTACTCGAGCAGCACCGACTGCTCGTACTCCGCCTTCTTGTCCTGGCAGTGCACCGTGAGTTTGAGCTTGTCCTGACCCTCGAACGGCGTACCGGCGGTCCCTTCCTTGGGGAAGTCGAGCCGCAGAGGCGGGAACCCGCAGATTTTGGATTGGAGCCGGAAATTGCCCCGGGTCTTGACCTCGATATCGAGCGTCGTGGCTGCGCTGGCTCCATCCGGGCCCAGCAACGTGAGTTTCCCGGGGTGATACTCGCTGTCCTGCGTGCGGTCTTTGAAGATCGAGGTAAAGTCTGTCTCGATCGTCAGCTTGAGCGGCTCGTGAGACGCGAACAAAGGCGCTGGGGGCGGCGGCGGCGCCGGCGCGACGGCCGAATCCTGAAGCGCGCGGGCCGGCCCGGCTGCGCCGAGCAACAAACTCAGCGCAGCCAGACCATGCGGGAGGGGACGTGGCATATGGAGAACATACAGTCCCGAGAGCGGACCGGCCAGATAGCCCATTACCCGGGGCCCCCGGCCACCGCCCTCAGGGTCTCGGCGTCCAGGCGATGGCCCCCCTGGAACGTGATCACCTGGAGGGGGATGCCCTGAGCGGCCAGGATCCCCTCCTGCTCAGCGATCGCGTCGCGGGATACCCACCGGTCCTCGAGTCCCAAGACCAGAGTGAGGTCCAGCTGACGCAGCCGGTCAGCGTGCGCTACCACATCGAGGTCATGCGGTAACCGCTCGGCCCACAGCACGAGTTGGTGCGCCCGGACGCGGCCCTGCACGGCCCAGCGGCAGGCTGTGGCCACCCCCTGCGAGAACCCCAGGACGACAATCCGGGCGCCGCTTGTCGGGGCGCTGGCAAGGGCCTCGTCGTGTACCGCGTCGAGGTATGCCACGTAGTCGGCGATTTCCGCCAGGCGGTCTTCACGGGTCATCCACGTAGCCCCGACGCGGGCGTTGGCATGCCCTCCCTCCGGATCCTCGATATAGAACCGATTCAAGGCCTCGGGCGCCACCACGACGCGCTCGTCCCCGGCCAGCGGCTCGAAATGCCGCAGGAACAGGCGGGCGAGCTGCCCGTACCCGTGGCAAACGAACCAGACTTCGCGGGTGGTGGGGCCTGGCTCGCCGGTCACGTAGTACCGGGCGGTGCGGGGGACGCGGATCTGATGCTCGCGCATGGACATCCGGTGGCAGGGGCCGGGACAGAGGATGGTGGACCAGGGGCCAGGAGGGAAGGGCGAAACCTCGCCCGCTCGGCTGCCGTAGGAGTGCCAGGAAGGGCAGCTCAGGCTCGGAGGAACCCATGACTGGCATCCGAAAACTGTGGGTACGAGTGGCCGCTCCCGTGATCCTGCTCGGTGGGATCGGGGTCGTTACCGGCGCCCGGCGTGCTCGCGAGGTGAAGCAGTACCTGGAAACGTTCGCCGACTCGCTCGAGCACGGCTCGGGGCCCCTCGACTTGAAGGTGCGGTTTGTGCCGTTCTACGTGGATGGGCGGCGCCTGGGATTCGTGAACGCGTTGCACATCGACCGACACACCACCGGCAATGTGGACTCGGTGCGGTTGTCCGTGACCCCCAGGTCCGCCGCCCAGGCATCGGGCGCCGTCGGAGAATGTCATCTGCGCCTCACGTCCTTCGAGCCGGGCGACTTCAAGCACGCGATCACCTGCGAGTCGGAATCCGAGGGCAACGTTCCGTTCGGCAGCGTGAGCTTCGACGACGCGGCCTCGGGCATCCCGCTCTACCTCTCCCCAGTGGATCACGCGTGCGCTCCGTGGAATCACGACCGTGAAGCCTGCTCGGCAGCCCGCGAGGCCATGTCGTCCGACGTACGTGCCGATCTCGACCGGGTTCGGGACGAGATCCAGCGCACGCGGGATGAGATCCGGCGCCAAGTTCGAGAGGAAGTGCGACAGAACGTCCGCGTGCGAGTGCGGTAGCACCACTCTCGCTGGGCGGGTACCTTCGCGCCGTGCCCACCAGATCGGCGCGTCGTTCATCCCAGGATCTTCCCATGATGGAATCGTTGCACCGGTCGCGTGCGGCCTGGGGCATCGCGCTCGCGGGTGCGTTGCTTGCCGCCTGCGGCGATGGAGCCCCTTCCGATCTCGACCAGCGTCTCGCCCAGTACGCCACGGTCGATCTCACGACCGACACCACCGCTCTCACCCGGCGCGACCGCGTGATGATCAGCCTGCTGATCGGGGCGGCGGCGCAAATGGACACGCTGTTCTGGCACCAGGTCTACGGCGACTACCCCACGCTACTCGCGGACATCAAGAACCCCGACCTCAGGCGCTACGTCGCGATCAACTACGGTCCGTGGGATCGCCTGCGGGGGGACGAGCCGTTTCTCACTGGCGCTGGGACCAAGCCAGCCGGCGCCAACTTCTATCCGCGGGACATGACCAAGGAGGAGTTCGAGACGTTTGTCGCGGCGCATCCGGACCAGGCCGCGGCGTTCAAGAGCCTCTACACGCTGATCCGGCGCCGGCCGGATGGCACGCTGTACGCGCGGCCCTATCGGGAGGTCTACGCGGAGCGCTTACTGCTCGCGGCGGCCGCGCTCCGCACGGCAGCGGACCTGGCCGAAGATGAGGAACTCCACCGGTACCTCTACGCGCGCGCGGATGCGCTGCGCTCGGACAACTTTGGGGAGAGCGACCGCGCCTGGCTCGACATGAAGGACAACACGATCGACATCGTCATCGGGCCGATCGAGACGTACGAGGACCAGTTGTTCGGCTACAAGGCGGCGTACGAGGCGTTCGTCCTGGTGAAGGACCGCGCATGGAGCCGGCGGCTGGCGCGCTACGCGGCGTTGCTTCCCTCGCTGCAGCGTGGGCTCCCGGTGGCGGCCGCGTATCGGCGGGAGATGCCGGGTACCGAAGGGGACCTCAACGCCTACGACGTGCTGTACTACGCGGGGGACGCCAACGCCGGGTCCAAGACGATCGCCATCAACCTGCCGAACGACGAGCAGATCCAGTTGGAAATGGGAACCCGGCGGCTGCAGTTGAAGAATGCGGTCCGCGCCAAGTTCGAGACGATCATGGTGCCGCTCGCCGGCCTGTTGATCGCCGAGGATCAACGGCCGCACGTGACGTTCGATGCGTTCTTCGCCAACACCATGTTCCACGAGGTCGCCCACGGGCTCGGCATCAAGCACACGATCACCGGCCGCGGGACGGTGCGCGAGGCGCTGAAGGCGCACGCGTCGGCTATCGAGGAGGGCAAGGCGGACATTCTCGGCCTGTACATGGTGGCGCGGCTGTTCGAGCAGGGCGTGATCACGGAAGGCGACGTGCGGGACAACTACGTGACGTTCCTCGCCAGCATCTTCCGCTCGGTCCGGTTCGGCGCATCGAGCGCGCACGGCAAGGCGAACATGGTCCGGTTTCACGTATTTCAGGAGCTGGGAGCGTTTAGCCGGGACAGCGTGACGGGCACCTATCGGGTAAACGTCGACCGGATTCCTGAGGCCATTCGCGCGCTGTCGGAGCAGCTCCTCGTGTTACAGGGAGATGGCGACTACGAGGGCGCCGGGAAGCTGCTGGCCGAGAAGGGCGTGATCGGCAGCGAGTTGCAGGCGGACCTCGATCGCCTCGCCGCGGCGGGGATTCCGGTGGATGTGGTGTTCAGGCAGGGGGAGGGGTGGATGCCGCGGACGGTGAGTGTGACGACGGGGCGCTAGGCTCCCAGGCGATCAGGGGCGGTCAGGGGCGATCGAAGCCGATCGGGGGCGATCTGGGGCGATCACACCGTCACCCGTTGGTCGTCCCCGATCGCCTCAGGTCGTCTCCGATCGCCCTTGTTTGTCTGCCAGCACCCCCGCAAACACATCCCGATCTACATTCCCGCCAGACAGGACCAGGCCGACGGTTTTTCCCGCCATTCGCTCCTTCTCCTGAAGCAGTGCGGCGAGCGGCGCGGCGCCGGCGCCTTCAGCGACATTGTGCGTATCGGTGAAGTAGTGACGCATGGCCGCGCGGATCGCCTCCTCGGAGACGGTGACGATTCGCTCGATGCCCTTGAGGATGATCTCCAGGGCCGCCTCATCCGGCACGCGGCACGCCACGCCGTCGGCGATGGTCTGGGCGGGCGGTGTGGAGACAGGTGCGTGGGCCGCGAACGAACGCGCATAGGCCGGGAGCGCTTCGGAGACGACACCCACGATCTTCGTTCGGCGGTCCAGCGCATCCCGCGCCGCGATCATCCCGCTCGCACCCGAGCCCTGCCCGATGGGGACATAAACGGTGTCCAGGTCCGGCACTGCACGCAGGAACTCCAGGCTGTACGTCCCCACGCCCCGCACGAGCCATGGATGGAACGTGCGCACCATGTGCAGCCGGCGCGCGGCCGCGAGCTGCTTGGCGTGGTCGTAGGCCTCGTCGAAGTCCCGGCCGTGCTCGATCAGCTCGACGCCCAGGGCGCGCATGGCGGCGTTCTTCTCGACGCTGTTGCCGAAAGGCACGACGAGGACCGCGGGGATGCCGGAGCGGCGCGCGGCGAACCCGATGCTCTGCCCGTGATTGCCGCGTGTGGCGCTGATGACGCCGGCGATTTCCGGTTCGGCGCGCCGCAGCTCGTCGAGATAGACCAGGCCTCCACGCACCTTGAAGGCCCCGATGGGCGTGTGGTTCTCGTGTTTGACCCACACGTCGCAGCCGCATCGCGCGGCGAGCAGCGGCCAACGATACTGCGGGGTCGGCGGGATCACCGCGTGCACCAACGCGGAGGCGGCTTCGAGTTCGGCGAGTGTGGTCACGGACCTCAAAGAAACGTGCCCGCGTAGCGGGGAGCAAGTTCCGCGACGTCGTGCGGCGCGCTATCATCAGTCCCGTTGGCCCCATCCACCGAGCACCGGATCTCTCGCATGTCGTTCTGCAAAGAGCAACTGACCCGCGTGAAGCCGTTGTGGGACCGCATGCTGGCGCACCGGTTCCTGATCGAGACGCGGGACGGCAGGATCTCCGACGAACGGTTTGCCGTCTGGATGCGCCAGGATTACCTGTTCGTGGAGGCGGCCATCCCGTTCATCGCAGCGATGATCCCGCGGGCGCCCCGCCGCCATTGGGAGCCGCTCGCGGGCGTCCTCGGCGCGCTCGAGAAGGAGTTGAAGCTGTTCGAGGAGCGGGCCGCCGCTGTGGGCGTCACGCTGCACGGTGCGCCGCCCTCCTTCACCAACCACGCCTACATCCAGTTCTTGCTCGCGACGGCGTACCGGGCCACGTATGCCGAGGCTTTCACCGTTCTGTACGCGGCAGAAAGGGCATACCACGATTCGTGGGCCGTCGTGAAGCGCGGGATCGACACGGGCTCGAAGTGGTATCCGTTCGTCGAGAACTGGGCAGGCGACGCGTTTGCTCAGTACGTGGCGTACCTGGAGGGTGAGCTGGACGGCCTGGCGGCGGAGGTGGGGGCGGCGGAGCGCGCTCGCATGGCCGAGTACTTCGAACTGACCACGAAGTACGAGATCGCGTTTTGGGAGATGGCGGCGTCGGGCGAGGGGTGGCCGGGGGGTGGAATGAGAGAGGACGACAAATAGGACGACGAGGGGCGACAGAGGGCGACTACAGGCCGCGTCGTCTCCCGTCGCCGCGCGTCGTCCTTCGTCGCCTGACGTCGGGTTTTCCCAGTAACGGGATGGCCATGTGATCACGGACGATCAATTCGCCGCTGCGAAATCCATCTGGGACGCTCAGCTCCAGCATCCCTTCGTGAAGGGCATTGCCGACGGCTCGCTCGACGTCGAGCGGTTCAAGCGGTGGGTGTTGCAGGACTACCTCTATCTCAAGGACTTCGCCCGGATCTTCGCCTGGGCCGTGGCCAAGGCCGAGCGGCTCGATTCCATGTCGTGGCACGCCACCGTGCTCAACCTCACGCTCAACACGGAAATGGAGTTGCACCGCACGTACGCCGCGCGGTTCGGCATCTCGCCGGAGGAGCTGGAGCGTCAGGAGATGTGGCCCACGAACCGGGCGTACACGGATTTCCTGCTCCGCACGGCGGCGGACGGCGATCTCGCCGACCTCGTCGCGGCGCTCTTGCCGTGCGCCTGGGGCTATGTGCACATCGCGCAGTACCTGGCAAGGGGCAACCCGCCGCAGGATCAGCGGTACGCCGACTGGATCGCCCAGTACGCGTCGCCCGACTTCACGCAGGCGGCGGACTGGCTCAAGGCCGAGATGAACCGGCTGGCGGAAGGAGCGACCGCGGTCAAGCGCCAGCGGCTCATCGACCTGTTTGTCCTGTCGAGCCGGTATGAGTGGCAGTTTTGGGAGATGTGTTGGCGAGGAGAGAAGTGGCCGGTGTGATCGGACATCTGGCATCGGGCATCTGACATCGAGATGCCGGCCGGTCGCATCTCGCCCGCTGCGGCTCGCGCAGTTACGATTCGACTGATGCCGGACCAGCCGCTCGCCCCTCCCCGCGGGCTGCTGCGCGCCATCTACGAACGGCTGATGGGCGCGCGGCCGTCTCCGCCCCTCGCGCCCGGTGCGATCTCGCTCCCTGGAGAAGCCCTCCCCAGCCGCATTGGCCATTATGCGATCCTGCGCAAGCTGGGAGCCGGCGGGATGGGCGTCGTCTACGCGTCGCGCGACGAGAAGCTGCACCGCACCGTCGCCCTGAAGATGATGTCGGTGCTCACGGGCTCCGACGCGGCCCGCAAGCGGTTCTGGCGCGAGGCGCGCGCCGCCGCGAGCGTGAATCATCCCAACGTGTGCCAGATCTACGAAATCGGCGAGGATCAGGGCGAGCTGTTCATCGTCATGGAATATCTCGAGGGCGAAACGCTCTCCGCGCGCCTCAAGCGGGGGCCGTTCTCCGTGTCTCACACCGGCCCGATCGGCCTCGAAATGCTCGGCGCGCTCTCGGCGCTGCACGCGCGCGGGATCGTCCACCGCGATCTCAAGCCGTCCAACGTGTTCCTCACGTCCCACGGCGTGAAACTCCTCGACTTCGGCGTGGCGCAGCATGACTTGCAGGGCACCCTCGCCCCGGACACGGCGCTCACACCCACCGGGATGATCGTCGGCACGCCGCGCTACATGGCTCCTGAACTCGTGACAAACGACGTCACCGACGCCCGCAGCGATCTGTTCGCCGTGGGCGCCATCCTGTTCGAGATGCTCGCGGGCCGCCCGGCGTTCGGCGGCCGCTCGGTGGTGGAGACCCTGCATGCCACGTGTTACGAACAGCCCCCGGCGCTCACCGGGTCGCCCGCCGTGGTCGCGATGGACCGGGTCATCCGTCGCGCACTGGCCAAGCGGCCGGCGGAACGTCCGGCATCGGCCGATGCGATGGCTGAGGAGTTGCGCGCCATTCGCGGCGCGGGCGCGGACGATACCCCGACCCTCGCTCGGGCGCTCACCCGCATCGTCGTCCTGCCATTCCGCGTCCTGCGCCCGGATCCCGAGTCGGACTTTCTGGCCTTCAGCCTGCCGGACGCGATCGCGACGTCGCTGTCGAGTATCCCCTCATTGGTCGTCCGGTCCGGCGCGGTCGCCGCGCGCCTGGCGGGGGAGGTGCCGGACCTCAAGGCGCTGGCGGTGGAGGCCGACGTGGATCGCGTCGTCATGGGCACGCTGCTTCGCTCGGGCGACCAGGTGCGAGCCGCGGCGCAGCTCGTGGAGGCTCCCGGCGGGACGCTCCTCACGTCGCTGACAGTCCAGACGTCGTTGGGCGACCTGTTCCGACTGCAAGACGACATTGCCCGTCGGGTCGTTGAAGCATTGGCCCTCCCGCTCACGGAAGGAGTGACGTCGCCCCATCCCGACGCGCCGCGCGACGCTCGCGCCTATGAGCTGTACCTCCGAGCCAATGAGTTGGCGCGCGCGTACGACGGACTCGCGCGGGCGCGCGATCTGTATCAGCAATGCGTGGAACTGGACCCGACCTTTGCGCCCGCATGGGCACACCTCGGTCGCTGTCAGCGCGTGATCGCCAAGTTCATTGACCGGACGCCTGACAGCGAGGCGAAGGCGGAGGGGGCGTTCCGCCGCGCCCTCGAGCTCAACCCGCGCCTGTCGGTGGCGCACAAGTTCTACGCGAACCTCGAGGCTGACATGGGGCAGGCGCGCCGTGCGCTGGTGCGCCTGCTCGCCGAGGCCAATCGACACGGAAACGATCCGGAGTTGTTCGCGGGGCTGGTCCATGCCTGCCGCTATTGCGGCCTGTTCGAGGAATCCATCGCCGCACACGCGGAGGCGCGACGCCTCGACCCGAATGTCCCTACGAGTCTCCAGTACACGCTCTTGATGACGTGTGATGTCGAGCCGCTTCTGACCGTCGTGCCAACTGGTGTCGGTGCGGGCGCCGAGGAGCGCCTCCGCGTCGTGGGCCTGGGACTGGCGGGACGCCGGGACGAGGCCCGCCGGGTGTTGCTCGACATGCGCGGGCCGTCGCCCCTCCCTGCCTTTCGGTCGTGGATCGGGTTCCTGGAGGCCTGGCTCGCTCACCGCCCGGCGGACATGCGCGCAGCCTTGTCCCAGCTCTCCGAGCTGACGATTCAGGACGACCCGGAAGCCATCTTCCTGGAAGGGTGGATGCTCTGCGAGGTCGGCGAGCACGAGCAGGGGCTCGACCACCTGCGGCGCGCTGTTGCGCGCGACTTTTTCGCCGTACCGACTCTCAGGAAGAGCCCGCAGTTCGCCGCGCTGCGAAGCGATCCCGTTTTCCAGACGCTCTTGGCCGACGCCGAAGCCGGCCGCGCGGAAGCGCTGCGGGCGTTCCGCGACGGTGGCGGTGACCGATTGCTGGGCCGGTGACCGAGCAGCGCCACGCCTCGCGTTCTAGGCGTGCGGAGCCCAGGTCCTTTCGCCGGCGGTATACGGCACGCACGGATCGAAACGGCCGGGAGACTCGATGTACCGTTGGGCCTGGGTACATCCGATCTCCGACGTGAAGTAGCCGAGCAGCGCCAGCTCCTTCATCATGCGGAAGTAGTGCGCGGGGGTGCCCTCCGCGCGGGCGTCGCTGTACGCCTTTTGCTCCCGGTCGATCTCCTCGAGCACGGCGAGCCGCTGCGCCGGCTTGGCTTGCAGGAAATCCACGCCGTACGCCTGGCGGGTGATGTCATCGATCTTCTGCATCCCGTCCCGGAAGATCTTCTGATTCCGCTCGTCGTATGTGTCCTGCACCATGAGTGCCATGAACGCGCCGGTCTGTGCTGCTTTGGCCCCCGGCGTGCCGGTGGCCGGCAGGATGGTGTCGGCCACCTCGTCGAGGAACGCGATCTCGTCTGCCGTGAATGGAGCGGCCGTAACCTGCGCGCGACCGCGACGGCCCGTGAGCAGCGCCTCTCCGCCCACCAGCGCGACGCCGCCCAGGAGCGCGGTCACTCGCTGGATGGCTTCGCGACGGGTAACCAACTCACTCTCGCTCAGGCGCTGATGATGTGTCATGAGCCCTCCGCTGCTAATCCGTGTGAGTAGGACACGCCGTAGCGTTCACCGCAGAGCGCGCAGAGTTCGCAGAGGTACCTGTGGGTCTGCTCAACAACGGGCCTCCGGTTGAACTCTGCGTTCTCCGCGATCTCAGCGGTAACACACCTGCGTGCGCCCGGCGCTACAGGTTGCGCCGATTGAGCTCGCGGACGGCGTGATCCGCGGCGCGGGCGGTCAGCGCCATGTAGGTGAGCGACGGGTTCTGGCACGCCGCCGACGTCATGCACGAGCCGTCGGTCACGAACACATTCGGCGCGTCCCACACCTGGTTGTACGGGTTGAGCACCGACGTCTTGGGATCGCGTCCCATCCGTGCCGTCCCCATCTCGTGAATCCCCATCCCGGGCCAGTAGCCATTGTCGAACTGCTTCACGTTCTTGACGCCGCCCGCCTCGAGCATCTCGGCCATGTCGTTGACCATGTCACGCCGCATCAGCCGCTCGTTCTCGCCCGTGGCGCAGTCGATCTTGAGCACGGGGAGGCCCCACTTGTCCTTCTTGCTCTCATCGATCGAGACGGTGTTCTCGTGGTTCGGGAGCATCTCACCGAAGGCCGTGGCGCCAATTCTCCAGCCGCCCGGCTGCGACATCGCATCCTTGAACGCCGCGCCCACGCCCAGCTCCGCCACTGCGCGGGACCAGCCCTGGCGGCTGGCGCTGCCTTGATAGCCGAAGCCCCGCAAGTACTCGCGCCTGTCGCCGAACAGGTTGCGGTAGCGCGGGATGTAGAACCCGGTGGGGCGCCGTCCGTAGTAGTACTTGTCGTTCAGCCCCTCGATGTCGCCCTCGGCGCCGAGCCGGAAGTGGTGATCCATGAGATTGTGCCCCAGCTCGCCCGAGCTCGAGCCCAGGCCCTCCGGCCAGACGTCCGTGGCCGATCGCATGAGCAGCCACGTCGAATTCAAGGTGGACGCACAGAGAAAGACCACGCGCGCCGTGTAATCGGTCCATTGGTTCGAGACCGCGTCGAGGACGCGTACACCGGTGGCGCGCTTTCGGTCCTTGTCATACAGCACTTCGCTCACGATGGACCACGGCTTGAGCGTGAGGCGCCCCGTAGCCACCGCCGCAGGAAGCGTGGACGACTGCGTGCTGAAGTAGGCGCCGTAGGGACAGCCCAGCCAACAGGCGTTGCGATACTGGCAGGCGCCGCGCCCGGGAAGTGGCTGGCTCAGGTTGGCGCAGCGTCCCGGGATGATGCGGCGCCGTCCGCCAAATTGCCCGGCGAGGCGCTCCGCGATGAGCTGCTCGCCGCAATTGAGCGGCATCGCCGGAAGAAACTCACCGTCAGGCAGCTGCGGCAGGTTCTCGGGCGATCCGGCGATACCGGCGTGACGCTCCACATGGTCATACCACGGGGCCAGGTCCGCGTAGCGGATGGGCCAATCGATCGCGATGCCGTCTTTCGCGTTCGCCTCGAAATCGAAGTCGCTCCAGCGGTAGCTCTGACGTCCCCAGACCAGCGATCGTCCGCCCACCTGGTAGGAGCGATACCAGTCAAACCGCTTGACCTCCGTGTAGGGCGAATCCCGGTCCGACGTCCAGAACTCGAGATTCTTTTCGTTCAGGGGGTAGTCGCGCTTGAGCACGGGGTACAGCTCTTCCATCGCTTTCGTGCGTCCGCCGCGATGGAGGTATTCCCAGGGCCCTTTGGTGGCGTTGGGGTAGTCCTTGATGTGCTCTACGTTGCGGCCACGCTCGAGCAGGAGGACGCGAAGGCCATTCTCCGTGAGCTCCTTTGCGGCCCAGCCGCCGGAGATACCGGATCCCACCACGATGGCATCGAACTGCGTTGATTGCATGGTGCTCTCGGGATTCCTCGTTCGACACGGGACTCGGCTCACGAGCTGACCCCGGGCGGTCTACATGACCCTCGGGGTCGCCAGCTCGCGCGCCGATTACAGGGCCGGCGAACGGACTCAGGTGATATAGGGGTCGTCGAGAAGAGTTTCAAGTCGGCCGCGCGCCGCACGCGTCGGCCTGGGTCAGAGTTTGACGCCGTCGGCGGATGGAGTGGTGCCGGATCGACTCACAACGCCGTCAATAGCTCAGACAGGCGGTTGTCTCGCCCCGCACCCAAGCCGCCAGCATTCGCCATTCCGGGTCGTCCTGCGACGGCCAGCGCCGCCCGCCGGCGTGGAAGTGATCGCCGCCCGCTTCGGGCGCGAGCGGGTGGGTGAGGAAGCGGCTCATCAGTGGAAACCCGGGCTCGATGTAGCGCTGGAGCACCGCGAAGTTCTGGCGTGACTCCTCGAGGGTCCAGAAGCTCCGTCCCGCAGGGATCTCAGACGCAAAGTTGCGCGGCTCCACATTGTGGCAGTGCACGCATTGCATCAGGCCGGGACGCTTGTTCAGGAAGATCCGCTGCACGCAGGTCCGGAAGAATTCGAAATCGAGCGGCCGGGTCACGGCCGTTCCGGCGCGGGCGGCGGCAGCGCCAGCCGCTCCCGCCGCTCGGACCCATTCCGCCATCGTTCGCCATTCGGGATCGTCCTGGGTGCTCCAGAACTTGCCACCCACGTGGTAGGGCGTGCCGCCGGCTGCCACAGCGAGCGGCTTCCGCAACAGCCGGCTCTGCTCCGGTCGCCCCGGCACCACCAAACGCGATGCGGCCTCGAAGTTCCGGCGCGACTGCTCCTCGGACCAGAACACGCGGCCGCCCTCGCCTTCCTGGAGCGGCTGGAGCTCGAGCGGCGAGCCGTTGTGCACGTGACAGGTGGCGCACGGGGAAAGCCCGGGGCCGTAGCCACGGCGGGACTTGATGAAAATCGGCTCGACATCGCTCCGGTAGAACGGGAAGTCGAGCGACGCCTGCGCGGGCGGCGCAACCGGCGCGGCCTCTCGGGCCTGCGCGTCCGGCGCGGCTCGGGCGGCGCTGACCAGCGCCGCTGCGGCGAGCGATGCGATCGGCAGCACGGTTACTGCGGCAGCACGGCCGTGTGGTTTCGCTTGGGCACCTGCCCCACGCGGATGCGCGCAACCTCCTTCATGGCCTGCGTGTCAATGGCGGACACGTCATTGGACCCAGCGTTGGCCGAGTACAGGTAGCGCCCGTCCGGCGTCATCGTGAGCCAGTCGGGGTGGCTGCCCACTGGGACGCCGCCTAGGAGCTGGAGATCGGATAGCGAATAGGCGTAGACGTGGTTGTTCGGCTTGCTGGTGGACCACAGCGTCTTGCCATCGGGCGAAACCGCCAGCCCGTGCCCGGGCGAGCCTTGCAGGCCATCGTTGTCCACGCGCGTCAGGGGAAGGTCAGGCATCTGGATCCTGGCCACCACGGTCCGCTTCTCGAAGTCCACCACGTAGAAGCCGTGGTAGTCCGAGATCTGAACGAAGATCCGGCGGGTGGAGCCATCGGCGTTGCGCTCGAACGCCATGGGTCGCACGCCCCCGTCGAACTCCATGGACCACACGGGCTGGTCGGACGCGGCGTCGATCACGGTCAGGGTCCGCGCCGCGATCATGCCCGCCACCACGTACTTCCCGTCCGGCGTCAGGTAGACGTTGTGCACCCCGCCGGCCGTGGGGATGCTTTTCGCCCGCCGCTCTGCCTGAACGTCGATGACGTCCACGGCCCCGGGCTCCGCTCGGATCGCGACGTACACTTTCCGGCCGTCCGGTGTGATGGCGACGTTGTTGGGCCGGCCGCTCAGGGGGATTTGCTTGGTGACTTTCAAGGTCCTGGTGGGCACCACGTCGAGCGTGCGATCCACCTCGTTCGAGAAATAGAGCGCGCTCCCGTCCGGGTGGGAGGTGACGCCGTGCGGGATGGGGATGCCCGTGATCTCGTCCACCACCTGGTTGGTGGCCGGGTCGATCAGGTGGACGTTGTCGCCCGCGGCGTTGGTCTGGATGATGCGGACTGTGCCGCTCTGCGCCGCCGTTTGGGCCTGCACGATGGCGGCGGTGAGAAGGGCGTGCAGCACTGAGGAGATCATTGTCCTAGCGGACGTACTTGTTGCAGAACGCGATCGTCCGCTCCCACGCCAGCTTGGCTGCCGCCGCATCGTAGCGCGGCGTCGTGTCATTATTGAAGCCGTGCTGCGTGCCGGGATAGAGATGACGCTCGTAGGTGACGTTCGCGGCCTTGAGCGCCTGCTCGAACGCCGGCCAGCTCGCGTTGATGCGCTCATCCACCTCGGCCGACTGGATCAGCAGGGGCGCCTTGACCTTCGGCACGTCCGCCGCGTTCGGGGCGGAGCCGTAGAAGGGCACTCCGGCGGCGAGGTCGCTGCCCAGGCGTGTGGCCAGGTAGTTCACCATGCCGCCCCCGTAGCAGAATCCCACGGCGCCGACCTTGCCGGTGCACTCCGGGCGCGCCTTGAGAAACGCGAACCCGGCGACGAAGTCTTCCCGTGTCTTGGCCTGGTCGAGCTTGGGGAAGAGCTCGCGGGCTTTGTCCTCGTTGCCCGGATAGCCGCCCAGCGGAAACAGCGCGTCGGGCGCGAACGCCGCGAAGTTGTCGAGGGCGAGGCGCCGCGTGATGTCCTCGATGTGCGGATTGAGCCCGCGGTTCTCGTGAATCACCAGGATCCCCGGCAGCTTGCCGGCCGCCGCGCTGGGGTGCACGAAGTATCCCCGCATCCGGCCGTTGCCATTGGGCGAGTCGTACTCCAGGTACTCGCCGTCGATCCGTTCATCGTCGGGCCTGACGACCTGGGCCTCGGCGAACTTGGGGCTCAGCTGCTCGAGCAGCATGGCGGCCGTCACCCCACCGACGGCGTACTTGGCGGCCTGGTCTAGAAACCCGCGCCGGTCGAGCGCCCCGTGGACGTAGGCGTCAAACAGGATGAGCAGTTCCTGATCGAAGTCGTGCGCGGTTTTTCGTTCCATGGGTGCAATCTCCATACTTCCGGGAGGGACACGCGGTTCGACCTGGGCGACCGCCTTACGACCTGCGGGCGACTCACTCGCTGGCGCAGGGCTATCTAACGTGCAGCGATGTGCGCGGGAGCGCAAATGAACGGCTTCCTTGTCAACCGTGCGCGCCCGACAGTTGGGTCGAGGACGCCCCCTTGCAGGATACCGACGGCTTCCTGGCACCAAACACTGCTTGCGGGGACGAGAAGCAGGACGAGCCACATGCAGGTCGCATGACGGACCAGCGGGCCTCCGGAGGGGGGCGGGGTCCACTATCCAAGATGCTGCGGGGAAACATATCAAGGTGCCGATGACAGCCCCGGACCGCCAGATTGCGTATGGCGGCAGGCTGGTGCCGCGAATCCCGTGGCGTAGCTTGATGTCCGCAGCGGTTCCCAGCTCCAGCCAGGACTGTTTGACACGGACGAACGGGGGGTCTATGCCATCGTGTCGCGTGTTCGTCGTTTCCGGCCTGTTCCTCGCAGCATCCGCGCGCCTTCCGGCGCAGAACTTCGACACGATCCAGATCCGTACCCAGGCGCTCGTGCAGGGTCTCTACATGTTGCAGGGGGCCGGTGGGAACATCGGCCTGGCGGTGGGGGACGATGCGGTCTTCGTGGTCGACGACCAGTACGCTCCGCTCACGCCCAAGATCCTCGCCGCCATCGGCGCCGTGACGCCGAAGCCCGTGCGCTTCGTGGTCAACACCCATTGGCATTTCGACCACACGGGCGGCAACGAGAACATGGGGAAAGCAGGGGCGCTCCTGGTGGCGCACGAGAACGTGCGGCGCCGCATGTCCGCCGGACAGTTTATCGAGGCGCTGAACCGCCAGGAGCCAGCGGCCCCGCCCGACGCACTGCCGGTTGTGACGTTTACCGCGGGCCTGACGTTCCACATCAACGGGGACTCGGTCGTGGTGGCGCACGTTCCGCCGGCGCATACGGATGGTGATGCGATCGTGTTCTTCACGAAGGCGAACGTGATCCACATGGGCGACCTGTTTCAAAGCGCCGGGCTCCCGTTCGTGGATCTCTCGAGCGGTGGATCGATCCACGGCATCATTAGCGCCGCGGAAGCCGGGATCGCCATGGCCAATGCGCAGACGAAGATCATCCCCGGCCACGGGCCGCTGGCGGACCGGGCGCGCTTGCAGGCCTATCGCGACATGGTCGTGGCCTTGCGTGATCGGATGCGGGCTGAGATTGCGGCGGGCAAGACCCTGGAGCAGGTGCAGGCGGCCAGAATCACGGCAGACTACGAGCGGGACTGGCCCGGCGGGCAGGGTAGTCACGACCGCTTTGTGCGGCTCGCCTATCAGGAGCTATCGCGGCGTTAGGAGAGCTCCGCACAAGTCGCCGCGGTGGGTCCTGATGGCCGCGTCAGTGAGCGGCGCCCGGCGTACCAGCTCGCCCAACTCGCCAACTGCAGCGGCCGGAGGGACCTACCGCGCGACTTGTGCAGGGTTCACAGTGCGGTGGTGAAACTCGCGGCATCGCGCCGCCGTCGTATGGTTCAGGAGGCTCCATGTTTGAACTGATCGCACTCGCGGCCGCGGGCGTGGCCGGCGGCTGGGGATACCTGCAATCGCGTCGCTTCGTGCGCCGGCGTCTACGCTTCGTGGACGCCATCCGGAAGCCGGCCGCGCCGGTGATCGCCGGAGCGGCGGCCGCGGTCGTCGCGGCTCCCGTGGTCGCGTTGTTGCCGATTATCGGAGCGGGCACGGCCGTGGCGTTTGGTGTGGGGATCGGTGCCGGCGTGGCGCACGGGGTGCGGGACGTGAAGCACGGCGCGACTGGGTGACGATGCACAACTACAGGCGATGAACGGGCGATCTTGGGCGATGGGAACTTCAGGCGATGACAGGCGATGTCAGGCGACCTGACCGTTCGTCCGCGCCGCAAGCTCACATCGCCCGTGATCGCCTGACATAGCCTCTCGCCGCCGTACCTCGCCATCCTGACCTGACTCCGCTAACCTACTTCTCGTTTCTCTTCCGGAATTGAGTTCATGCACAAGCTCGTTCTCCTGCGTCACGGCGAAAGCACTTGGAACAAGGAGAACCGCTTCACCGGCTGGACCGATGTTCCCTTGAGCGCCAAAGGCGTCGAGGAGGCCATCGAGGCCGGGCGCGTGCTCAAGGCCGAGGGCTACGGGTTCGACGTTGCGTTCACGTCGGTGTTGCAGCGCGCCATCAAGACGCTGTGGCTGGCGTTGGAAGAACTGGACCTCATGTGGATCCCCGTCTACAACCACTGGCGGCTCAACGAACGGCACTACGGGGGACTCACGGGCCTCAACAAGGCCGAGACGGCGGCGAAGCACCGAGAGGCGCAGGTCAAGATCTGGCGCCGCAGCTATGACATCCCGCCCCCGCCGCTCTCCGCTGACGCGGCGCGCCAACAGGGGAACGACCCGCGTTATGCCAGCCTCGAGCCCCACGAGCTGCCGCTCGCGGAGTCACTCAAGGACGTGGTGGCGCGGTTCCTTCCCTACTGGCATGAAACGATCGCCCCCGCCGTGCGGCGCGGGCAGCGCGTGCTCATCGCGGCGCACGGCAACTCACTCCGGGCTCTGGTGAAGTACCTGGATGACGTGTCGGAGGGCGACATCGTGGAGCTCAACATCCCGACGGGCATCCCGCTGGTGTACGAGCTAGACGGCGATCTGCGCCCGATACGCCATCACTACCTGGGGGACGCGGCCACGGTCGCGGCGGCGCAACAAGCTGTGGCGGCGCAGGGGAAGGCTAGATAAGGCGACGAGAGGCGACGGAGGACGACGAGGGGCGACGACAGCCCGCGTGTCGTCCCTTTGTCGTCTGTGGTCGCCCTTCGTCGTCCCTGCTCGCTAGAGACTAAACCAGTAGTTCGCCTTCACCAGGACCATGTTCCGCGTCTCGGCGGCGGAGAACAGGTCGTCGAGGCTCGGGCCCAGGCGGAACCGGCCGTCCCCGGTCGCGTGCCCCCTGCCGTGCTGCCAGACGACGAACAGCGTGGAGCCTGACGCGTACTCCCAGCGCAGCACCAGGTTCGACCGGAACGATAGGTACGAGAAGTCCGGGTTGCCGAGGTCAATGTCGGGGGTGCCGTCGCGGTTGAGGTCTACGGCCACTTCGGTCCCACTCCGGATCAGCCGATCGTCGCGGAAGACGTCGAACCGATCCGCGAGGCGCGCGGCCCGGGGATCCGCAACCCGCTTGAACGTGACGTAGTCACCCGAGGAGACGAACGGCTCCGCGTAGAGCTGGAGTGACAGGTTCGGCGCGAACGTAAGGTTGCCACGGAACGTCATGCTCGCCGTGGTCTGATTCAGTTCCCCGAACACATAGTGATCTGCGCCCAGCGCGTTGGTTCGCTGCAAGTACTGCCAGCCGTCCCGCTGCCGCGATACCGAGGGGTGGGCCATGAGATCCACGTTGGAGGCGGCGCGCCAGGACAGGCCGGTCCCGATCCACATCCACCAGCCCGCGTTCTCATCTTGCCGGCCCAGCGAAGCGTTCACACCGCCTCGCAGCCGCTTGCGCTCGTCGGTATAGAACCCCGTCCATCCGTTGATGCCTGAGGGCTGCCGGAACGCCGGGCCCCCGCGTAGCGCCCCGGTGGACAGGCCGCCGAACTCACGGTTCACCCCGGCGTACCCGCCCCAGTAGTTGAGGAACGTGTAGTTGAGATTCACGTTGGCGCCGGTCGTCAGGCGGTCGCCGCCGAAGTTCCACGCCGACCACTGATTGGCGTTCACATTGAAGCGCCGGAACACCTTACCCGGCTGGAGCCAACGCTTGTTCACCCAGACCCACTGCACGGCCTGATCGGCGCTGCGCTGGAACCCGATGTCGTTCACCTCGAAACCGGGCGAGCGGAAATCCACGCCGGTGCTGAACCGCCACGTCCCGCCGCCTCGCTTGCCGACCGAGACGTTGCCGGCGTAGCCCGAGAGGGACGTGCGCGCGGGATCGTACGTCACGTAGTCGTTATCCGGGCGCTGATAGTACCGCGCGGAGGAACGCTGGGTGCGGGCGATCGCTGCCGCCGAACCGAGCACGTGGCTGCCGACCAGCCGGCCGTCGATGCCGTACGTGTCCCGGCGGAACCGATGGGTCCAGGACAGGCCTCCCGTGTAGGCCGAGCTGCGGAGGTCGTCGAGGTTGGTCGGCAAGTCCCGGTCCACGGCGGTGCCGAACAGACCGATCTGTGTCAGACCGCCGCGGAAGTCGCGCGCCAGCTTCCCCACCAAATAGGTCGAGCGTGGCTCCACCACGTCGGAGAACGGGGCGCCCACGCCGTCCACGACCCGCGCGTCCTCCTCGGCGGTGAGCGCGCCCAGCAGGCCGATGGTCCAACCACTCGGCGTCTTGCCGGACAGTTTCGCCGCGCTCAGGATCGTCGTTTGCGGGATCTCTTCCGCGTAGCCGCCGCGGGGATCGGCGCTGCCCTGCGGCGCGCGCCCGATGCGACGCGTGTAGAACAGGGACTCGTTGGCTCCGTCGCCGTCGCCGAGCGCGATGGGGAAGCGGAAGATGTCGAGCCCCTCGTTGAAGAACGGCCGCTTCTCGGGGAAGAACGTCTCGAACGCGCTCAGGTTCACGACCGCCGGATCGGCTTCCACCTGTCCGAAGTCCGGGTTGAGCGTGGCGGAAAGCGTAAGGTTCGAGGTCACTCCAACCCGGAGATCGGCGCCGGCGCGGGCGGTGTGGTCGGTCCCGGTCTGGAACGGGTTCCCGGCTTCTCGCGGCTCGAACGCACTGCCCGCGGCGGTATAGGGCACGACCTCGACGCGGCGCGGCGGCTTGATCCCTTGAATGCCCACGAGATCCCCGAAGCGCGACACCATGCCGGACTCCGCCTTGGGCGGCAGGCGCCAGAACTGCTCCTCGTTCAGCCGGTTGATCTTGCGGTACAGGTTGAACCCGAACCGGTGCTCGTCGGCCGCCGCAAAGCGGAGCTGGCTGAACGGAATGCGGAACTCCGCCGTCCAGCCCTCCGCGTCGCGGGACGTGGCCACATCCCAGACGGCGTCCCAGGAGGTGTCGTCGTTCGTGTCATCGAAGTAGTAGATGTCCCGCTTGACACCGGCCGGGTTCACCATGAACACGAACGCCGTGCGCCGGTCGAAGTACGAGTCGATTGCGACGGCGACCCAGTCGGACGGCGATTCCTCGTCGCGCCGCGTCAGCTGGGCGGCGATCTCCGAGGCGTGGGCGTCGAACGCCCGGAACCCGACGTACAGCGCGTTGTCGGTGTAGAGCACGCGCGCCTCGGTTCGCTCCGATCCGGGCTGGCCCTCGTTGGGATCCCGTTGCGTGAAGTCGCTGATGACGGGTGCGGCGTGCCACGCTTCATCGTCCAATCGTCCGTCGATATCCGGTGCCGCCGGTGTGGCGCGTACCGCGGTGGCCGGCGCCGGGGCTGGGCGATTAGGGTGGATCCCATTCGTGAGGGATTGCTGCTGCGCGGGTGCGGGAGACGCGACACTAAGGAGGGCGGTGAAGAATGCCGGCCCGCACCCGCGCGACACCGACGACTTGAAGTTCATAACAGCGGCGCTCCGACGAGTCCTGTGTCTGCCGGCCCTACGGGGGAGGGGAAGGGCCGGTTTCGCAGGATATAGACGACGGAGGAGGGAAAAAGGTTGCGGCCGGGGGCCGTTTCAATCTGGCACCGCGCCGCGGGCACCGGTCGGTTGGGTGGCGCTTGAGGAACCTCGGTGCAAGTCGCTGCGGTGGGTCTCGAGGCCGCGTCAGTGAGCGCTCTTGACGTGGATCGTTACACGGCGCCGTCAGTGCGCGACGGGTCGGCGCGAATCCACGAGAGGATCGCCTCCATTACGGTCTCCACGTCGCGAACCCGTTGAGTACAGATCTGGTACAGCTCTGGGCGCGTCACCTCGTCGTAGAAGTGCACGAGGCGATTGCGATAGCCAGCCATTTCTCGAAGCAGGCGCCCGCGCTCTTTGTCGAGGACGCCCGCGTCAATGAGGCCATCGGCGATTTCCTTGTACTCCGTGGGAGCGCGCCCGAACCCCTTGGCCAGCACGTGGCGCCCCAGGTCCAGAAGGGCCTCGAGAGCACGACGCACGTAGGATTCAGCGGCTGCGATATTCCGCTCGTCCGCCTCGAAGACGGCGCTGGACTCAAGAGGGAGGTTGCGAAGCCCATCGAGCATCCGGCGAATCCAGCTGATCCGCTCGGCCACAATGTCCGCCCGCAGCGACGATGGCGTCACCGAGCCCCGCCAGCGAGGATCTCCCGCACGCGCTCCCTTTGGAAGGGTGCAAGGTCGGCTGCGCGGCGCAGGATGTAGAGCTCGTGCTCGGCCTGGGCGCGCGGATCAGCGGTGTACAGCAGCTCCCCCCGGACGACCTCCACCGCCAGAAAAGGACGGGCCTCGGACAGAATCACGAGATCCACCCTCGGTGCATCGAAGAGGTCTTCCAGTTCGGTGGCCAGGCGCACCCGATCACGCGCGTCTGGCACGCGCCCCGAGCGAGGTTGCACGGCAACGTCCACGTCTGCCGCCGGCTGCGTCTCGGGGGGCGAGATGCCCTTGACACGCGCCGCCATCTCCTTGGCGCGGCTGCCAAAGACGTAAACGTCCCGCAGGCCGTAGCGTTCTGCGATGCGCTCGAGGAGCACGTTGAGCGGTTCCATGCGGCCCAAACTAGGCCGCAGGCTAAGCCGCCGGCAAGCGGGGAGCGTCGCCGTCGATGGCGGGCCGGGGGAGGCTCGGCACCTCCCTCGAGACACCTCGCAAGCCTACTGCCGCTCTTCTCTCAAGAACGCGAGCGTCTGTGCGTCGAAGATGCGAATGCGGATGACGACGCCGGCGCGCCGGTCGTCGATGTAGCGGACCCGGATGATGCGACGGTCCTCCCCGGGGCGGTAGAGGATGATGGCGCCCGCGGGCGCCACGGCGACGATGCCATCACACGAGCGAGCCTGTGCCTGCCGTCCAGGGGGCCGGCCGGGGATCCAGATGCGGCACATTCCCTCCGGGGGCAATTGACCGGGCGGTACACCCAGCGTGACCGCCGTGCTTTGTCCCTGAGCCCGTGGTTGGGCGGGGGACTCGACAATCACGACTCGTCGAGCGCAGGCCACGAGGCCTACGCCGACAATGGCGAGGGCAAGCGTGCGATGGCGGAGCATCGAGGGTTCGTCCTTTGCCCAAGGTAAAGGTCGCCGAGGGGTTCCCCACGCTAAATCATACGCTCGGCGCGGCCGTAGGCGAAAGTGTGCGTGACGTGTCGGAAAACGCCGCCGCGGCGTACCTCCCGTTTCCGTTTCATGCCTGTTGACAACGAGCCGAGGCGCCGACTCGATGCCAGCCCCATAGCCTGCACGCCCAGACGGTTGACCCTCGGCCCGCTTCCCGGCTACGTTTTTCAGCTGGCCAGATCGGCCGTGGTGGCTGTAGCTCAATCGGTTAGA
>JACQHC010000003.1 GCA_016199245.1 Gemmatimonadota bacterium
CCTCTGGACCCTGGGTTCGGGGGCTGCTGGGCTGCGCGCAGGTCGCCTCGGGGGCCCGCTCGGGCCGGATCCCGATCCCGCACGCGCCGGCGGCCGCCCCGTCGGCCCCGGGATGCGGGCGCCAGCACCGGCTCGACCCCCGCCTCAGCCTCCCCGCAGCCTTGCTGGACGGTTCATTCAGCCAGCCGTACTTTGGGAGGGCCGATTGAAATTCCTATTCCGATTCCGACCGCATATCGCGCCGAGGATTGGATCAACTACGACCGGCTGGCACTCGCTCAGGCCTATTCTGGAACCACCCGACCCACGCAGGAACTGGTCGGCTCGGAGCTGCGGAACTTCTGGATTCGGTACGCTGGCGTCACCCACCTCAAGGCCACGACCTCTTTCAATCTGTCCCACGGCCTGTCCGTGACGTTGATCGCGGACAACCTGCTGGACCGGCAGACCGGCGAGCCGGACAACGTCACCGTGCTCCCCGGCCGGACGCTCTCCGTGAGCCTGCGCGCGAGACTCTGAGAGCCACCGTGACCGGAGGTCGGCTTCGGCCGATCTGCGACGCGGCTGATCAAACTTCCGGCGGTCCCGCAGACCGCTATCTTTTCTGACGTGGCCGCCAACCTCCGGTTCTTCTTCCTGGCGGGCCTCACGCTCCTGGCCTGCCAGCCGCGCACACCGCCGGCAGACGCCCGGGCACCAATCGACCTGAACTCGTCATGACTTCCACGCCCGCCGTGCCGATACCGTATTCCAGTTCCGCGACGAGGCGGAAGCTACGGAGGGTTTGTACGCCGGCTATACCTACACTTGCGGGCTGACCACCGCGGGCGACGCCTACTGTTGGGGGGACAACCACAGCGGGGCTCTGGGCGACGGGACGACGCTGGCCGTCGGCACCGCAACCACGAGGCGAAGCGTCACGCCTGTTCGAGTGCGCCAACCGCGGCACTAAACAGTCGCTCAGGCGACGGGGACGCACCGAATCACGGGAGGCGATCCGTGCCGATTTACGAGTACTCGTGCCAGAAATGCGGCCATCAGTTCGAGCTGTTGGTCCGGGGGCGATCCACTCCTGCCTGCCCCTCCTGCACGAGTAAGAACCTCAAGCGGCGGTGGTCGCTACCGAGCGTGGTGACCCCCGGGACCAAGGCGAAGAGCCTCAAGGCCGCCAAAAAGCGCGATGCCGCGCAGGCTACGGACCGGATGCATGAGCGGTTGAAGTACGAGGAGAGTCATGATCGGCACGGGTAATGGAGGCGATCGCCTGTCATCGCCCGGTCTGGAGTTTCAGCGTCCACACCGCCAAACCAGCAAGCAACTCCCGCACCTGTCGGATCGTCACCTCGTCCGTCAGCCGGCCCTCGGCATCGAACTTGTCTTTGGGTTGGGAGACGTGCACGTACGGACTGGTCATCACCAGCGTATCGGTGGCGACCAGAACCTGCCGCAGGTGGTGCTGAGAGCGAACCGTCCCCATGCGGCTGGTAGACGCACCCATGAGCGCCACAGGTTTGCCGGTGAGCGGCGACGCGTCGAAGGGACGCGAGGCCCAGTCGATCGCGTTCTTAAGCACGCCTGAGACGGAGAAGTTGTACTCGGTGGAGGCGATCAGGAGCGCGTCCGCGGCCTTGATTCGCTCCTTGAAGAGCCGCACCGGCTCAGGCGTACCCTGGGCCTCGACATCCCCGTTGTAGAGCGGGATCGGCAGCAGCTCGAAGACTTCTATCTGCATCCCGTCCGGCGCCAGGCCCACCGCCGCGCGGAGCAGCGCGCGATTGAATGACGCCGCGCGAAGGCTCCCGGCGAATCCCAGCACACGCAACGGTGCAGCCATGCCCGCATGATAGCCCCGTGCCGAACCTGCCGGAACACGGCTTGACGGGATGGAGGCGCTGCTCTAGCCTACTACCATGCATCGCTCCTGGACGCTGCTCTGCTCCTGTACCTGCGCCATGCCCATGTGTTGTTGCGGGCCGCGGGACACGGCAGCGTGCGCTCAGGGGAGCAGGATGAGTCCATAGAGCTTTCGATCATCTAGCATCCGCCAATCAGCCACCGGCCGCGACCCACATCAAGTCGCGGCCGGTTGGTTTTTTGGGGAGGCGAACGTGGATGCCCGCTGCCGCAGCTCGTCGGTGGAGCCGGGAGCCGCGGTGACGTAACCAGAGAGAGGACCTCATGTCCGTGACAACTGAAAGACCGCTCGGCATCTACTACGAACATCCCGACTGGTTCCGCCCGCTGTTCGCCGAGCTGGATCGCCGAGGAACGCCGTACCAGCGCATCCACGCCGGCACTCATGCCTTCGAGCCATCGAACGGGCCCCCGCCCTTTCGTCTGGTGTTCAATCGTATGAGTCCCTCAGCGTACCTGCGAGGCCACGGTACGTCGCTGTTCTACACACTTCACTTTCTGGAATACCTGGAGCGAAGCGGCGTGCGAGTGGTCAACGGCGCCGCCGCCTACCGGACGGAGATCTCCAAGGCGGCGCAGCTCTCGCTGCTGGCCGGGCTCGGGTTACCGTCGCCAAGGGCCCGGGTGATCCATGATCCCAACCAGGCGCCGGAGGCCGCCGTGGGGCTGCGATTCCCCGTGGTGGTCAAGCCTAACATCGGCGGGAGCGGGGCCGGCGTGCGCCGGTTCGCCAACGCCACGGACCTCGCGGAGGCCGCAGCAGGCGGAGCGCTCGAGCTGGGGCCGGACTCCACCGCCTTAGTGCAGGAGTTCATCCCCGCGCGGGAACGCCGGATTGTCCGAGTTGAAGTGCTGGGGAGCCGCTACCTCTACGGCATCCGTGTCTATTCCTCCGGTGACACATTCAACCTGTGCCCGGCGGACGTCTGCCAGACCGTGAGCGGTGTCGAGCTCGCACGAGCCGCCTGTCCGGTGGACGCGCCCGATCACGGTCTCAAGGTGGAAGGCTACACTCCGCCTCTGGAGATCCGGCAGGAAGTGGAGCGCATCATGCGCGCAGCGGGCATCGACGTGGGCGGCGTGGAGTATCTGATCGATGAGCGGGACGGACGCCGCTACTACTACGACATCAACGCGCTGTCCAACTTCGTGGCCGATGCGCCGCGGGTGATCGGGTTCGATCCCTTCTCCCGCCTGGTGGATTACCTCGAGCGGGAGGCGGCCTGACATGCGCTTCGGATACTGGCTTCCCGTGTTCGGCGGCTGGCTCCGCAACGTGGATGACGAAGGGATGGAACCCACCTGGCACTACGTGAGCAGGTTGGCGCGGCGCAGTGAGGAGATCGGCTTTGACCTAACACTCATCGCCGAGCTCAACTTGAACGACATCAAGGGACCGGAGGCGCCCGCGTTGGACGCCTGGACCACCGCGGCAGCGCTGGCCAGCGTCACCTACCGGTTGGAGCTGATGGTGGCGGTTCGACCCACGTTCCATGAGCCCGCCCTGCTCGCCAAACAGGCGGCGAACATCGATCACATCAGCAACGGCCGAGTCTCGCTCAACGTGGTCTCGTCCTGGTGGGCCACAGAGGCGCGGCAGTATGGCGCCCAGTTCGATCAGCACGACGCCCGCTACGCCCGGACCGCCGAATGGCTCGCCGTGGTGGATGGCATGTGGCGGAACGAGACGTTTTCCTTCCAGGGCCAGTACTACCGGATAGAGAGCGCGCTGCTCTCGCCCAAGCCGGTGCGACGACCTCGACCCGTGATCTACGCCGGTGGAGAATCGGAAACGGCCAAAGAGCTGATCTCACGGCTCTGCGACGCCTATGTGATGCACGGTGATCCGCCAGAGCGCATCGCGGCCAGGATCGCCGACCTCTCCGGCCGACGCCGACGCCACGAGTTACCGCCCATGACGTATGGTGTGGCCGGGTTCGTGGTGTGCCGTCCCACAGAGTCAGCTGCCCACCGAGAAGTCCAGCGCATCACCGACGTGAAGCAGAGCGCGCGGGGCTACGCCAACTATCAGGACTGGATCGCCAACACCCAGCTGGAGCAGCGCGTGAGCCTGGAGGACTACTCCGTGTCCAACCGAGGTCTTCGCGCGGGCCTGGTGGGAACGCCGGTCCAGATCGCCGAGCGCATCCGAGGGTTCGAGCGCGCCGGCGTGGATCTGTTACTGCTCCAGTTCAGCCCGCAGGCCGAGGAGATGGAGCGGTTTGCGGAGCAGGTGATTCCGCTGGTGCGCAGTACAATGGGGAGGCCATCGCCGGTGCCGGGGACTCGCAGGCTCGAGCACGCGCGGCGGTAGCGACCGGTCACCCGAAGGGACCCATCCGACCGGAGACTCCCCCCGGTCGTCTAGATCCCCAGCCAGTAGTTGAGCTTCACCAGGAAGATGTTCTCGGCCGGCCCTGGAACAGCGCCCGCATGTCCTGCCCGAAGTTGATCTGCCCGCGGGCCAGGTCCGACGAGCTGCTCCGCGTCCACACCAGGAACAGCGTGGAGCCCGGGAGGTACTCCCAGCGCAGCACCGCGTTGCCCCGGAGCGACCGGAACGTGAAACTCGGGTCCTCGATGTCGAAGCTCGCCGCCGGCCCCGCGCCGTCCGGATCAATGGCGTAGACGTCACGGCTACCCGGCGTCACGGCCACCGTCCCCACGTCCTGGCCGTAGATCACGCGGTCGACAAAGGCCAGGTCCTCCAGCGTTACTACGGCTGGTATGCGAACCGCACCCGCGGCATCCGGCGCAAGGCTGGCCCCGACGAGCAGCCGCCGGTGGCGGTGGAGGCCGAGGCGGTGCCGCCGGCGCTCCACGAGGTGCGCCGGCGCTGGGCGGAGCTGCTGCGCCGGATCTTCGCGGTCGACCCGCTGCGCTGTCCCCGGTGCGGCGACGCGATGCGCGTCGTCGGGTTCATTACCCAACCGCACGCGATCGACCGGATTCTGACCCACCTGCGCCACCATGCGCCCCCCGCCCGCCGTGCGCGCGCGCC
>JACQHC010000039.1 GCA_016199245.1 Gemmatimonadota bacterium
CGCTCGCCGGGCTCGCCGAGTCGCCGTACGCATCGCCCCAGGTCATGGAGCAGATGCGACGGAATTTCGGCCTCGACCAGCCGGTGCACGTGCAGTATGCCCGGTATCTGGCGAACCTGGCACGGGGGGATTGGGGCACGTCATTCGCGCAACACCGCCCGGTGCTGAATGCGTTGCGCGACGCCATCCCGAACACCGTGGTCCTGGGGCTCGCCGCTCTGCTGCTGGACTTCATCATCGGCATCGCTGTCGGCGTGGCTCAGGCGCTGCGACCCCACTCGGCGCTCGACCGGACGCTGTCCGTCGGTTCGCTCGTGCTGTATTCCGTGCCGGTGTTCTGGCTCGGGCTGATGCTGCTGCTCCTGTTCGGGCAGGTGTTGCGCTGGCTGCCCGTAGGCGGGGTGGTGGATCCGGTCGTGTACGCGTCGCTGGGGCCGTTCGGTCGCCTGCTCGACCGGTTGCAGCATCTCGTGCTCCCCGCGCTGACGCTGAGCCTCGTGGGCGCGGGCTCGACGGCGCGATACCAGCGCGCCGCCATGCTGGACGCGTTGAACCAGGATTTCGTGCGCACCGCGCGAGCTGCGGGACTGAGCGAGCGAACGGTGGTCCTCCGCTATGCGATGCGCAATGCCCTGCTTCCGACGATCACGCTCATTGGCCTCAGCTTGCCCTCGCTGTTGTCGGGCGCCGTGCTCGTGGAGACCGTGTTCTCGTGGCCCGGCGTCGGGCGGCTCACGGTGAGCGCTGTCCTCCAGCGCGACTACCCGATGGTCGCGGGCGCAGTGCTGCTGGCCGCGTTCGCGGTCGTGGCGGCCAACGCCGCGGCCGACGTCGCCTATCGCCTCGTTGACCCCCGCACGCGTGAGGCTGCGTGAGGGCGCCCCTCTGGACGCATCGGCGCGTGCGCCGCGGGCTCCTCATCATCGCCGTGCTCGGACTCGCCGCGGTGGCCGCCCCGCTCCTCGCGCCGTACGATCCTGTGGAGCAACCGGATCTCGCCGGCAGCCAACTGTTGTCGCCGAGCCTCGCGCATCCCCTGGGTACGGATCTCTACAGCCGCGACGTGCTCAGCCGCTTGCTGTACGGTGCTCGGGTCTCGCTGGCAATCGCCGCGCTCGCCACGCTCGTCGCGTTGACGGTCGGAACCGGCGTGGGCCTCGCCGCGGGCTACGGCACGCCGGCGGTGGACGGCGTGCTGATGCGACTCGTGGACGCCGGGCTCGCCGTCCCACGCGTGTTTCTGCTGCTGCTCGTGCTGGCCCTGTGGGAGGGTGCCAGCGCCGCCACGCTCATCCTCGTGCTCGGCCTCACCAGCTGGCTGCCAACCAGCCGGCTGGTACGCGCTGAGGTGTTGAGTGTGCGGCAACGGGACTACGTCGCAGCGGCGCGGGCGCTCGGGCTTTCGCGGTGGCGCATCCTCTCCCGCCACGTCCTGCCCAACGTCGCGACACCCATCCTCGTGTCGGGGGCGCTCGGCATCGGGCAGATCATCCTCGTGGAGGCCGGCCTGTCGTTCCTGGGGGTTGGTGTGCCGCCGCCAACGGCGTCCTGGGGCAACATGATCGCGGACGGTCAGTACCATCTCGCATCCGCGCCGTGGCTCGCGGCCGCACCTGGCATTGCCCTCATCGTGACGGTGGTGTCGTTGAACCTCGTGGCGGACGCCGTGCAAGACGCGCTGGATCCGCGCGCCGCATGAGCCACCCGCTCCTGGCTGTTCGCGACCTCGGCGTGAGCTACCAAACGCCCTCCAGCGTGGCCCGGGCGGTGGACGGCGTATCGTTCACGATCGATCGGGGCGAAATCCTCGCCATCGTGGGAGAGTCGGGTTCCGGCAAGACCACGCTCGCCCTGTCATTGTTGGGCCTCCTGCCGACACCACCCGCCCACGTCGCTCCGACGAGCCGGATCGAATACGACGGTGTGAACCTCATGGGCGCCGACACGGCCGCGTGGCGTCGTGTGCGGGGTCGCGAGATCGGCATGGTATTTCAGGATCCCGCCCTGAGCCTCAACCCGGTGCTCAGTATCGGCTCGCAAGTCACGGACGTCGTACGCGCCCACACGGGATGCTCGCGGAGCGAGGCCCTGGCCCGTGGGATCGAGTTGCTCGGCATGGTCGGCGTAGACGGACCCGAGCTGCGCGCGCGACAATACCCGCACCAATTGAGCGGTGGCCTGCGACAACGCGCCCTCATCGCCGTCGCGCTGGCGGGCGGCCCGAAGCTGCTGATCGCTGACGAGCCCACCGCGGCGCTCGACGTCACCGTGCAGGCGCAGATGCTGGAGCTATTGGTCGACCTCGGGCGGCGCCTCGGCCTGGCCGTCTTGCTGGTTACGCACGACCTCGCACTGGTGGCCGAGGTAGCCCACCGAGTCATCGTGATGTACGCGGGTCAGGTTGCGGAGTCGGCCCCGGCGACGCTGCTGTTCGCAAGGAGCCGTCATCCGTACACGCGTGGCCTCCTGCGCGCGGCCCGCGCGCTCGATGAGCGCGGCCCTCGCCTCGCGGCAGTCCCCGGCGCACCGCCGCCAGCCACCGCCTGGCCGCCGGCGTGCCGCTTCCACCCGCGCTGCGGCCACGCCTGGGAGCGCTGCCGCCAGGAGGCCCCCGGGCTGCTGGCGGCCGGCACGCAACACGAGGCCCGATGCTGGCTCGTGGCCGAGCCCGAGCGGGAGGCCGGATGACGACGCTGGTCTCATGCCGCGACCTCGTCAAACAGTTCCCGGGACCGGGGGCCCTGTTCGGACGCGGACACCCGGTGCACGCCCTTCGCGGCGTTTCATTCGATGTGCTGCGAGGAGAGACGCTGGCCGTGGTCGGCGAGAGCGGCAGCGGCAAGACCACGCTGGGACGCTGCCTGGTCCGCCTCACGCATCCGACGGCGGGCACCGTGCGGTTCAACGGAACGGACGTGTTGACCCTCCCGCCGGCCGAGCTCCGACGGTGGCGACGGCGGGCGCAGCTCGTGTTTCAGGATCCCGGCGCCGCACTCAACCCTCGCATGACGATCGGCGCGGCGATTCGAGAGCCGTTACTGGCCCACGGGCTGGCGACTGGGCCCGAGTCAGAGGAGCGCCTGGCAGCCGCGCTCGCCGAGGTGGGGCTCGACGCGAGCCACGCGGCGCGATGGCCGCATGAGTTGTCGGGCGGCCAGAAGCAGCGCGCGGTGATCGCGCGGGCCCTCATTCTCGGGCCGGCGTTCCTCGTGCTGGATGAGCCCGTCTCGAGCCTCGACGTCTCGGTGGCGGCGCAGATTCTCAATCTCCTGGCGGATCTGCGGGAACGGCACGGGCTCACGTACCTGCTCATCGCGCACGACCTGCGGGTCGTGCGGCACTTCGCCGACCGCGTGGCCGTCATGTACGCCGGCCGGTTCGTGGAACTGGCGCCAACGCACGCGTTGTTCGACGACCCTCGGCACCCCTACACGGCCGCCCTGCTCTCAGCAGTGCCGGCGACAGAACCGGGCGCCCGGCGCGAGCGCATCACGCTCGGTGGAGAGTCCCCGTCACCGCTCGACTCGCCCGCAAGCTGCCCGTTCGAGCCACGCTGTCCTCATCCCCAGAAGGACGCGCGGTGCCGGGCGGAGCGGCCGGAGCTGCGGACAGTCGAGCCGCAGCGGTTGGCGGCATGCCACTTCGCCGAGTAGCAAGGGGAGGCAGCGAGAGGGCGCCAGCCTGCGACCGAGCGGACGCGGGCTAGTGCCCGTTTTTCATCAGCCTGCTAATGCACACCACCCATCAGCCGGCGCACGGGCTTCACGAGCAACGCCAGTACCACTGCTGATCCGATGGTCGTCGCCGCCACCGCGCCAAACAACAGCGGCAGCGGCAGCGCATCGAAGAACCCGGCCACCCAGCCGCCGATCTTGTTGCCGCAGGCGATGGACAGGAACCACACGCCCATCATGAGTCCCACGACCCGCTGCGGCGCGAGCTTGGTGACCACGCTCAACCCCACGGGACTGAGACACAACTCGCCGATCGTGTGCAGCAGGTACACGCCCACCAACCAGGCCGGGCTCACCAGCGTTCCGCCCTGGGCGATGCGGGCGCCGGGGACGAGCAGCAGGAACCCGAGTCCCACGCCGAGCAGCCCATAGGTGAACTTCGCCACCGTGGACGGCTCGCGCTCACGCAAGCGCACCCAGAGCAAGGCGAACACCGGGGCCAGCGTGATGAGGAAAAGCGAATTCAGCGACTGGAACCAGGTGGACGGGAAAGCGACACCGAATACGCTCAGCCGCGTAAGCCGATCCGCGAACAGGTTCAGACTCGATCCCGCCTGCTCGAACGCCGCCCAGAACAGGCTCGAGAACACGAAGAACACGCCCACGGCCGCCATACGTTTCCACTCGGTGGCCGTGAACGCCGTGCGCGGTGCCGGGCCGGCCGCCCCGGGGCTGCGGGCCCGCGGCGCCAGCCGCTCCAGCGCGGGCCGCAGCCGGTGCCGGCCGAGGACGTACTGTATGAGTCCCAGCGTCATCCCGACGCCGGCAGCGGCGAACCCGACGTGCCAGTCCACGCCCTGGCCCAGCGTCCCGACGACCAGCGGCGCGATGAACGCGCCGAGATTGATCCCCATGTAGAAGATCGAGAAGCCCGCGTCCCGCCGGGCGTCGTCGGTCTCGTACAGCGAGCCCACCATCGTGCTGATGTTGGGTTTGAGCAGGCCCGTGCCGATGACGATCAGCGTGAGGCCGGTGAAGAAGAACGGCAGCGGCGCAAAGGCCAGGCTGAAATGGCCCATGGCGATGATGATCCCGCCCAGGAGGACGCTGCGGTACTGCCCCAGCAACCGGTCGGCGACCCAGCCACCCGGAATGGCCGCCGCGTACACGCCGAACGTGTACCACCCGTAGATCGAGGCGGCGCGCGGCGTCTCGAAGGCAAGCCCGCCTACCGCGACCGGCGCCGTCATGTAGAGGATCAGGAGCGCTCGCATGCCGTAGTAGGAGAAGCGCTCCCACATCTCGGTGAAGAACAGCGTGGACAAGCCGCGGGGATGACCCACCCACCCCGAGGGGTCCGGACGCGCAGGGCTCTCGCGGGCGGCGACGGTCACGCTACCATCCACGTGTGAACGTGAGAAAAGTGAACCGAGGGGCGACTACCCGAACAACTCGCTCTGGTCCGGGGACTCGACGCCGGCGGTCTTCACGGTCTCCCGCAGGCGCCGCACCCACGCTTCGACGTCGAACCGGGCCTCGTTCGCGAGCAGTCGTCGCAGCACGTCGGGGATGTCGGTGAGGGCGTCCACCATGTCTCCCATGACCGCCCGCGCTTCCTGCATTTGAAACTGCTCGCCGCTCGCGAGCGCCATGTCCTCGAGGATCGCCTGCTCGCTGCGGGACGCCACGATGGGGTGACTCAGCGTGGCGGTGTACACCTCGGTGCGGCGCCCGGGCCCCCGCTCGCTCTCGATGGGCATCAGGCCGACGATCGCGTCGGAGCGCCAGTACTTCCCGTAGCCCAGGTGCACCATCCGGTCCGGCTTGATGTCCATATGCGCGGCCTTATTTGCCCATCTTGCGTTTCAACGCGGCGAGCTGGTCCTCTGCCGCCTTCTCGCGGGCGGCCCGGTCCATGCGCGCGCGCAGGATCTCGGATTCTTCTGCAGGCGTGCGCACGTGGTCAGCGGACGGCTGCGATCCCGTCGGGCTCCCGCTACTCCTGGCGCCGCTGCCGCTCCCGCCTCCCACCCGCTCCGCACGATCGAGTTGCTCGAGCATCTCAGCGAGATCCCGCTCGAGGAGTCCCGCCTCTTCTCCCAGCACCGCGACCTTGCGCTCCAATACGGCCACGCGCTCGGCGTGGCGGGCGGTGAACCGCTCTGCCAGGCCCGCGGTCTCCACGTCCCCAATGTCCCGCGCCATCCGGCCGCGGCGTTCCGCGTCGTCCCGCTGCCGCCGCTCGACCGCCAGCGCGGCCTCTCCCGTCGCGATCTCGTCCCGCAGCCGCCCGAGCGCGGTCCGCGTCTCCAGCACCGCCGCTCGCATGCGCTGGATCGCCGCGTCCGCCACTACGGCCCGTCCACCGGTCTAACTCTTCTTCGCGGTCTTCGCGAAGAACGACGAGAATACTTGCTCGACTTTCGCGGACTTGCACTTCGGACAGGCGGGACGCTTGCGCCCGTGCGCGGAAATGGAGTGCACGACCGAGAAACGCTTCCCGCATTTCTCGCAACGGTACTCGTACGTCGGCATGGCTCAAACCTCATGTCGCACCGAGGAAACGCGGAAACGTTATGGCCGGCTGCGAAAGGGGTCAAGCGAGCCCCGGCGCCTAGGCACGCTTCGGGCACGGGGCTACCTTGCGCTCCATGAAACGGACGGTTTCCCTGGGCCTGCTCGTGGTGGCCGCGTGCACGGCCCGCAGTCGCGAAAACAGCGCATCGTGCGGGTTCGCGAGCATCGCCGCGGCATCCATGATCATCAACTCGCTCGAGAACATGAACATGGTGGTCGCGGACATGCCGGCGGACGTCCCGGGCGTGCTACCGGCCCGCGTCGTGGGACACGGCACGGCCCGGGTCGTCGTCGCCCCGGGGCCCGAAGGGCTGGTCATGGGTTATGAAGGCGAGGGCTTCCCCACGATGCCGGGGTTCGGACTGCTGCTGGTGGACGATTCGTCAGAGGCGGTACGCGGCGTCATGATCTACGAGCCCGAAGGGCCGGGTGGCTACCCGAAGCTCGGGACCGTCTCGGGCGCGGCGGGCACCATCCCGCTGTACGGGCTGCGGGTGCACTGGCCGTCGCTCAACGCACCCAAGTGCCCATTGTTCGCGGCGCCTCCAACGGACTCCGCGGCGGCGTAACGGACGACGGTAGCCGACGTCGCCCGCCATCGCCTATCATCGCCCTTCATCGCCCGTTGTCTAGTTGTCTCCCGGCCCAAGGCGCAGCTGATCGCTCACCTGCCGAAGCAGACGATCCGGTCCACCAGAGCCGGGGAAGAAGCAGGCGTCGGACAGCCGGTTCAGCCCGACGCGGATCGGCTCGAACGCCTCAGCCAAGCGATCGAACACGTCGTCCAGCCCCCACTCCCGCGCCAGCCGATGCTCGGCAGCCAGCTGGAAGCCGCGGGCGCCGAGCGTTTCGTAGTAGCGCAGATCCGGCCCGCCGCTCGCACGCCGCGCCGCGATGTGATCGGGGAATACACCCGCAAGCCACAGGCTGAAGTTCCCCAGGTGCGCCCGCAGCAGGAATCCCCGTTGGCCCCCGGCGACCTCGAGATCCGCAACGATGTCAGCCACGTAGCCGTACCGGGCGTCGTCAATGGCCGCGACCCGATACGCGCGGTCGCGCAATCCGAACTCCAGGAGCAGGGCGCCCAGGTAGTCGCTCAACGTGGCGTCGTCAATGCCCAGGCGGCGCAAGTGGTGGCGCACAGCCACGTAGAGATACAGGGAAGCCGAGGGTGCAGCGATGCCCGGCGCCGTGTGCAGCAACGCGAACAGCCCGTCTTCGTCCAGCAGGCCGTCCTCGCCTTCCGCGCGCGCGCGCGCCTCGAGCCGCGCGCGGCGGGCCGTGCTCCCGCCGGCGAGCAGCGTGAGAACCAGGTCCCGATCCGCCGCGGTGATGCGTTCCCGAACGTTGGCGAAGATCATCCAGCGCCTCCACCGCTCCGTCGCTTCCCCCTAGTATGCAAACGTCGGGCCTGAGGGTCCACGTGTTCCCGTTGTTATCCACCACGGGCGAAGAGTGCTGCGCATCACCTTCGCGGGCGCGTCCGGTGACCGGGATCACCACGACCCTTTACCAGCCGCGCGACCCTCCGCCAGATTGCATGCCGATGACGGTGACAATGGGCGGACCAATCAACGGCCGAGGTAGCAGGCAACAACGAGGGCGCGACCCGCACCGATGATCTACGTCTGTACTCACGCCAACAACAACGCCTCCACCGTGGGGCTCCTGCTGTGGAAGGTCCGGCGGGTGTTCACGGCCTTCCCCAGGGAGTACCACCTGCTGGTCGCCGACGACGGCTCGAGCGATGCCACACGCGAGGTGCTCGACCTCTACCAGCGGGTGCTCCCGGTCACGGTGCTGCGGAGCGAGACGGCCCGGGGCTACGCGGCGTACCTCGACCTGCTCCTCAGGGACGCCCTGCGGCGTACCGATCGCCCCAAGCGGGACTGCGCGATCACGATCCGTCCGGATTTTTCAGTGCGGGCGGATGCCTTGCCAGATTTCGTGCGCCGCATCGAGTCCGGCGCCGACCTCGTCGTTGGCGAATCGGTGGACGGCGACCGCTCACTCGCGCGCCGCTTCGTGCGGCGCAGAGCAGGCTGGCTGCTCCGTCCCGGAGTTCGCGTCCCGGGCGTCCGGGACTTCGTGTCCGGCTGCTTCGCGGTACGCCTTTCGACACTGCGGGCGTGCCTTCGCACGCGAGATTCCCTACTCGACACCGATGGCTGGTCCGCCAACGCCGAGCTGATCGCGCGCATGGCCGCGGAGGCCCGCCAGATCTCGGTGCTCACCCTGCCACCCGGTCCCCTCGCAACTGACGCCGCGCCAGGCGCCATCACCCTCGCGCTGGCGCTCTACCGGACCGGCCGGCGTCTCCAGATCCCCGCCCCCGCGGCACCGATCGAGCGGGCCTCGTGAAGCGTGCACCGGCATGCCTCCTGTTGGGCGCAATGCTGGCGGCAGGCCGGCTCCACGGCCAGAGCCCGGCCGATACCCTGCGCTTGCTCGAGCGGTTCCCCGTTGGCGAGCGATTGCTGTACGACGCGCGGTTCGGCTTCATCACGCTCGGCCATGCGGCGATGGAGGTGGCGGGCGTCGATACGATTCGCGGCGTTCCGTCGCTGCACATCAACTTCGTGCTCCAGGGTGGGACGTTTTTCTACCGGATGAACGACCGCATGGACTCCTGGATCGGACTGGCCGACTTCGCGTCGCGACGGTTTCGGCAGGACTTCGACGAGGGTGGCAAACGCCGGCAGGCCAACTACGAGATCTTCCCCGACTCGGGCTTCTACCGGGACCTCAAGGCGGACACCACGCTCCCCACCTCGCCGGACCCGCTGGACGACGCCGCCTTCTTCTATTTCGCGCGCACCGTCCCGCTCGAGCCCGGGCAGCGCTACGAGTTCAACCGCTATTTCCGGCCGGACCGCAACCCGGTCGTCCTGGAGGTGCTCGCGCGGGACACGATCGATGTGCCGGCAGGTCGCTTCCCCACGGTGGTGATCCGGCCGACCGTGCAGGGCCGCGGAATCCTGGCCGAAGCATCAGACCCGCGTATGTGGCTGTCCGACGACGACCGCCGCATCATGGTCCAGCTCAAGTCGCGCTTCCCGTTCGGCACCATCACGTTGCGGCTCCTGAAGTCCGAACGCCCAGCCGAGCCGGCCGATTCAAGTCAGGCCAGATGAGGCGCGTGTTCGTCGCGGTCGCCGCGGGCTTGAGCACCGGCTGCGCGCAAACTCCACAGGTCCCGGCACTCGCGCCCTCCGCGCTCGAGCAACAGGCGGTCCGTCAGGTGATCGCGGACGCGCTCGCGGCGGATGCAGCCATGCGCGACGCGGATTCCCTGTATCTGATTGGCGCCACGGTGATCGCGGACGGGCGCGCCCGCCAGGAGGCACCGCGGTTCGCCGGTGTTCGCGCGGGCGGGCAGGTATCCATCACCGCCAGCGCGCTCGAAATCACCACCTATTTGGCGTGGGGATCGGTCGAGTACCGATGGACGGCGGAGACCGGCGGCAGCGTGGCGACGGGGCGGGCGACCTTCGTTCTGGAACGTCTGGGTGGCGCCTGGCGCATCAAGCACGCTCACTCGAGCGTCCCGCGCCCGCCCGCCGGCTGACCGGCGACGGCCGCCCGCGACGGTCAGGCGGACGGAGGGGTGCCGCGAATCATCTCACGCACTCGGCGGGCCGTGTCCGGACTGATAAGTTTGAGCGCGAGGTAGAACACGAAGCCGATCGCGGCCAGCCACAGCAGCGTCATCAAGAGCGAGAACGCGAACCCGAGCAGACCGAACAGCAGCTTGAGTGCGATGAAGCCCGCGATCGCCAGAAGCGCGTATCCCAGCAGCGTGCGAAACATGTGGCACTCCGGAGCATGAGTCAGTGATGACCGTACGAAGCTACGGCCCCCGATGTTTCGTCACAACGGCAGGCGATGGGCGCGCCTGACGTCTTGATCGCCGGCGCCGGCGTGATCGGCGCCGCGTGTGCGCGCGCGCTGGCAACGCGGGGGCTCTCCGTGGCCTTGCTGGACGCCGGCCCGCTGCCAGGACCGGCCACTGCTGCCTCCGCGGGCATGCTGCCCCCTTTGGTGGAGGCGCGGCCGGACGATCCGCTCCTGGGCGTGTCCATCCGCGCGCGCGATCTCTATCGCGAGCTCGCGCCGGCGCTCGCCGACGAGACAGGCGTGGACATCGGGCTGTGGACGGAAGGGATTCTCCAGGTGGCGTTCACCGAGGCTGAAGCGGACCGCCTCAAGGACGGTGTCGCCTGGCAACGCCAGCAGGGCCACCATGCGGAATGGCTGAGCGCCGACGAACTGCGAGAGCACGCCCCCGGCATTTCGCCTGACGCGATCGGCGCGGCGCTGGCGGCCGAAGATGGCGCGCTCGATCCGGCGGCTCTCCACGACGCGCTGATCAAGTCCGCCACGGCGAAGGGGACCACGCTGGCGCGGGGCAGCGCCGTCGAGGGCCTCGTGATCGAGAACGATCAAGTGACCGGCGTGCGAACCCCCTCCGGTGTCCGCGCCGCGGGCGCGGTCCTGGTGGCGGCGGGCTGTTGGTCCGGGAGGATTGGCGGGCTGCCGCGCCCGCTGTCGGTGGAGCCTGTGCGGGGACAGATGGCCGTGCTCCCCTGGCCGCGCGGCGTGTCCGCGGCGATCGCCTTCGGTGGCGGAGGGTATGTGGTGCACCGGAACGGCGAAGCGATCGCCGGCGCGACGGTCGAGTTCGCCGGCTTCGACACGTCCGTCACCGAGTCCGGAATCGCGCAGGTGGTCGGATCGGCCCGCCGGCTGTATCCCGCGCTCGAGCGGGCGGCCATCGGCCGGCGCGTGGCCGGACTGCGACCAGGGACGCCCGACGGCCGGCCGTTCGTGGGGCGTGACCCCGCAGTTTCCAACCTGTGGTACGCCGCGGGTCACGGCCGGCACGGCATTCTGCTCGCGGCTATGACCGGCGAGATCATCGCCGGCTTGTGGGTGGGCGAACGGTCGGAATTCGACCTGTCGCCGCTGGATCCCGGACGGTTCTGGAAGTCCTGACCGTCTGCTCGGGCACGATTTCAACCGTTTAGTTGAATCCCAGCTACGATTTGCTAGTCCACGGCCCTCGCACGGGCTATGTTTCGCCCGCTCATGGATCTAGTTCAACTCACCGTTACGGGGCGTCCCCCCCGGAGCTCTCCCTTGTCCGCCCCGCTTCGCAAGCCCGCGTGGCTCAAGGTGCGCGCTCCCGGCGGCCCCAACTACGCCGAAGTCAGGCGCCTGATGAGCGACCTGGCACTGCACACCGTGTGCGAAGAAGCGCGGTGCCCGAACGTGGGCGAGTGTTGGGAGCACCGCGCGGCGACGTTCATGGTGCTGGGGGACGTGTGCACGCGGAACTGCACGTATTGCGCGGTGGCGCACGGGACGCCCACTCCGTACGACGCCGACGAGCCGCGCCGCCTCGCTGAAGCCGTCGCCCGGCTTGGCCTGCGGCACGTGGTGATTACCAGCGTGGACCGGGACGACCTTCCCAACGGCGGCGCGGAGATCTTCGCGCAGTGCGTGGTCGAGATTCGGCGCCGGCTTCCGGACACGTCGGTGGAGGTCCTCATCCCCGACTTCAAGGGCTCGGATGAAGCGCTCTCGATCGTCGTCGAAGCGCGCCCCGACATCCTGAACCACAACCTCGAGACAATCGAGCGCCTGTACCGCATCGCGCGCCCCGGCGGGCGGTACGATCGGGCGTTGCGCCTGCTCGGGCGCGCCAGGGAGTTGGCGCCTGATTCCCTTACGAAGTCCGGCCTCATCTGCGGTCTGGGCGAGGAGTGGGACGAGTTGCTCACGGCGATTCGGGACCTGCGCGCCCGAGAGGTCGACATCATCACGCTGGGCCAATACCTGCGGCCGTCGGGACAGCATCTGCCGGTGGCGCGGTACTACACGCCGGCCGAGTTCGCCGAGCTGAAGCGCGAGGGACTGCGGCTGGGCTTTCGCCACGTCGAGGCCGGGCCGCTCGTGCGCTCGTCGTATCACGCATGGGAACAGGCGCAACAGGCGGCGGCCGTCGGATGAGCGCGGTGAAGGACGCCGCCCCGCCGGTGGGCGCCCGGGCGAAGCTCGATGCGTCGCGCCGCGCGTTGTACCATGACCTGCTGCGGCAGATGCTCCACGTACGGTATTTCGAGGAGAAGGCGGGCGAGGCCTACGCGCAGGGCAAGATCGGCGGGTTCTGCCACCTCTACATCGGCCAGGAGGCCGTGGCGGTCGGCTCGCTCGCCGCGCTACGGCCGGACGATTACGTGTTCGCCGGCTACCGCGAGCACGCGCACGCGCTGGTGCGCGGCACGACGTCCCGCGCCGTGATGGCTGAGCTGTTCGGGAAAGCCACCGGATGCTCGAAGGGCAAGGGTGGCTCGATGCACCTGTTCGACGCCGCGCGCAACTTCCTGGGCGGACACGCCATCGTCGGCTCCCACATCCCGCTCGCGGCCGGCGCCGCCTTCGCCAGCAAGTACCGCGGGACGGATCAGGTGAGTGTGTGCTATTTCGGGGAAGCCGCGGCCAATATCGGCGCGTTCCACGAGACCCTGAACATGGCGGCGCTGTGGAGGCTGCCGGGGATCTTCATCTGCGAGAACAACCGCTACGGCATGGGCACGGCGCTCGAGCGGGCGTCCGTCGTGTATGACATCTCGCAGCGGTCGTGCTCCTATCACATGGCGGCTGAGACCGTGGACGGGATGGACGTGCTCGCGATGTACGAAGCGACACGGCGCGCCGTGGAGCGTGCCCGAGCGGAGCGCCTTCCCACGCTGCTCGAGGCGCGAACGTACCGCTACATGGGTCATTCGATGGCCGACCCCATTCACGGCCACTACCGCACCAAAGAGGAACTGGAAGAACAAAAGCAGCGCGATCCGATCGCGGGACTCCGCGCGCGCCTCGAAGAGGACGGTTTGCTGGACGACGCACAGTACGCCGAGCTGGAGAAGGGTGTGCATGCCGAAGTGGAGGACGCCGTCGCCTTCGCCGAGCAGAGCCCGGAGCCCGATCCCGCGGAACTGTACACGGACGTCTACAAGGCATGAACGACATGACTTGCCATCGCTTTATGCCGCTCTGCCGTCATGCCGCTGCCTTGATACCGTCCGACCCGTGCCCGTCCTGACGTATCGCGACGCACTCAACCACGCGCTGCGTGAAGAGATGGAGCGCGACCCTGACGTGTTCCTGATGGGGGAGGAGGTGGGGGTCTATCAGGGCGCGTACAAGGTGAGCCGCGGCTTGTTGCAGCAGTTCGGAGACCGGCGCGTGATCGACACGCCGATCGCGGAGCTCGGCTTTGCGGGCATCGGCGTGGGCGCGGCGATGGTGGGCCTCCGACCCGTCATCGAGTTCATGACCTGGAACTTCGCCCTGCTCGCGATCGACGAGGTCGTGAACTCCGCGGCGAAGATGCTCTACATGTCCGGCGGACAGATCCCGATTCCGATCGTGTTCCGCGGGCCCGGCGGCGCCGCGCTCCAGCTGGGCGCGCAGCACTCGCAGGCCTTCGAGTCCTGGCTCGCGAACGTGCCGGGTCTCAAGGTCGTGGCGCCGGCCACCCCGTACGACGCCAAGGGCCTGCTCAAATCCGCCATCCGTGACGATAACCCGGTGATCTTCCTCGAAGGAGAGATGCTGTACAACAACAAGGGCGAGATACCGGAGGGCGAGTACACGGTGCCTTTGGGGCTCGCGGATGTGAAGCGTGCCGGAACGGACGTGACGATCGTGTGCCACTCCAAGACCGTGGCGACAGCGGAGAAGGCCGCCCGGCAACTCGCGGGCGAGCATGGGCTCGAGGCGGAGGTGGTGGACCTTCGCACGATTCGGCCGCTCGACACGGAGACGCTCCTCGCCAGCGTGCGCAAGACCAACCGCTGCGTCATCGTGGAAGAGGGTTGGCCGTTCTGCGGTGTGGGGGCGCAGGTGGTGGACGAGATCCAGCGCCACGCGTTCGACGACCTCGACGCCCCGGTCGAGCGCGTCACCGGTGCCGACGTGCCCATGCCGTACAACAAGCTCCTCGAGCGGGCCGCGAAGCCGAGTGTGGACGCGGTGATCGGCGCCGCGCGGCGGGCCGCCTACGTGGACTGACCCTTCGTGGCGACGCGCGTGGTAATGGAGGCGCTCTCCCCCACCATGGAGGAGGGACGGATCGTCACGTGGCTCAAGGCCGAAGGGGCCGCCGTACAAGTGGGCGACGTGCTGGCGGAAGTGGAAACGGACAAGGCCGTGATGGAGCTCCAGGCCCGCGGTGACGGCGTGTTGCGCAAGGTGCTGGCGCCCGCCGGCGCCACGGTGGAGGTGGGGAAGCTGGTGGCGGTGATAGCGGCAGCCAGTGAAGACATTTCAGGCCTCGTTGCCGCGGCAGGAGCGGCAGCCCCACCACGCACCACACACCCACCCGCGGCAGAGGCGGCAGCCCTGCCCCGCCCCACCGCTCCGCCCCCGGCAGCACCACCTCACGCCACCCCCATCCCGGCGGCAGAAGCGGCATGGGCGGCAGGAGCCCAATCAGCGCGCGTCGCGACTGCCACGGCAGGACCTGCCGCTTCTGCCGCCCGCGTCAAGGCCTCACCCCTCGCGAAGCGACTCGCGCGGGAGCGCGGGATCGATCTGCGAATCGTCACGGGCTCAGGACCGGGCGGCCGGGTGATCCGGCGCGATGTGGACGCCGCTCCTGTCGCGGCTGCCGCCACTGCCGCTCCTGCCGCTCATGCCGCTGCCTTCGAAGACGTCCCTCTGACCCAGATCCGTAAGACCATCGCACGCCGGCTCGTGGAGTCCTTGGGACCCGTCCCGCACTTCTTCCTCACGACAGAAGCAGACATGGAGCGGGCGTGGGAAGCGCGGGAAGCCCTGAACGCCCTCGGCGAGGAGCCCAAGATTTCGTTCAACGACCTGATCGTGAAGGTGGTCGCCGTGGCGCTGGCGCGGCATCGCGAGTGCAACGCGTGGTGGCAGGGCGAGTCGATTCGATACTTCACCGACGTGCACATCGGAATGGCCGTTGCGGTGGACCAGGGACTGATCACCCCAGTCATCCGGAACGCCGACCGGAAGACCCTGCGGGAGATTGCCGCCGAGTCGCGGAATCTCGTGGAACGCGCCAGGGCGCGGCGGCTCAAGCCCGAGGAGTACACGGGTGGCACGTTCTCCGTCTCGAACCTCGGGATGTTCGGCATTGACGAGTTCACGGCGCTGATCAACCCTCCGGAAGCGGGCATCATCGCGTGTGGTGCGATCAGCCAGCAGCCCGTGATCCGCGACGGTGCCGTAGCCGTTCGGCGCCGTATGCGGCTCACGATGAGTTGTGACCATCGCGTGATTGACGGTGCCACGGGGGCCAGGTTGCTCCAAACGGTGCGGCAGCTGCTGGAGAACCCGTTGGCGATGGTGTGGTGAGAGCGATGTTCGATGTTCGATGTCCGATGTTCGGACGTCGAGCATTCGTGCATCGAACATCGGACATCTGACATCGGACATCGGACATCGTTTCCTATGGCCAACTCTTTCGACGTAATCATTATCGGCGGCGGCCCCGCGGGCTACGTCTGCGCCATTCGCGCGGGTCAGCTCGGCCTCGCCACGGCTCTGGTTGAGCGCGACAAGCTCGGCGGCGTGTGCGTCAACGTCGGGTGCATTCCGAGTAAGGCGCTGCTGCACAGCGCGTACGTGGCGAACCTCGTCGCGCACGACGCGAAGACACTCGGCGTCAATGTGAGCGGCGTGACGCTCGACTTCGGAGCCGCCATGAAGCATTCGCGCCAGGTGTCCGAGCAGAGCTCCAAGGGCGTTGAGTTCCTGATGAAGAAGCACAAGGTCACTGTGATCCGCGGACAGGCGAAGCTGCTGGCAGGCCGCAAGGTGCAGGTGGGGGCCGAGACCTACAGCGCCGCCAGGGGCCTCGTGATCGCGACGGGGACACGCGTCAAGGGGCTGCCGCAGGCGGGCCTCGAGATCAACAAGACGACCGTCATCTCGTCGGACGAGGCGCTGTTTCTGGACAAGGCACCGAAGTCCCTGGCGATCATCGGCGCAGGCGCCGTGGGCTGTGAGTTCGCCGACATCTTCAGCGCATTCGGCACACAGGTGACGCTGATCGAGGTGTTACCGCGCATTCTCCCCATGGAGGATGCCGAATCCTCCGCGGCCATCGCCCGCGTATTCAAGAAGCGCAAGATCGACATGCTGGCGGGGGCGAACGTAAAGGGCGCGACAGTGCGCCCCGATGGCGTGACGCTGGAGGTGGAAGGGGGTGGCGAGACTCGCAAGCTGGAGGTCGAGAAAGTGCTGATGGGTGCTGGCCGGGCGCTCAACACGGACGGCCTCGGCCTCGATGCGGCCGGCGTGCAGCTCGACAGCCGCGGTTTCATCAAGGTGAACGAGTCCCTCCGCACCACGGCCGACGGAGTCTATGCCATAGGCGACGTGGCGGGGCCGCCCATGCTCGCGCACAAGGGGAGCCGGGAGGGCGTTTTCGTGGCCGAGACGATCGCCGGACGGAAGCCGCATCCCATCCGCTACGACAACGTGCCCAGCGTCACCTACTGCCATCCCGAGGTCGCGAGCATCGGGCTCACCGAGGACCAGTGCAAGGAGAAGAAGCTGGACCACGTGGTGGGGCGCTTCCCGCTCTCTGCCAACGGTCGGGCCCGCGCCGCCCTGGAAACCGACGGCTTCGTGAAGGTCATCCGCGACCAGAAGTACGGCGAGATCCTCGGTGCGCACATCGTTGCCTCGCACGCCAGCGAGATGATCCACGAGCTGGCCGTGGCGCGGGAGAACGAGTACACGGTGGAGGAGGTGGATCTCGCCATCCACGCACACCCCACCCTGTCCGAGGCCGTGGCCGAGGCGGCGCTCGACTCGCTCGGCCGGGTGCTGCACGTGTGACCGTGGCGGCCCGCGATCCGGTCGTCCTGGCGCTGGCCAGCATTAGCGCGGGCGCTGCCGCTGGCGCCGTCGTCATCACCGGCGGCCTCGTGGCGTTGCGCAGCGTGCAGGCTGAGCGGGGCGTGTCCCCTGAAGACGACATCGGGTTCGGGCTGTTGAGCGCGGCGCTTCTGATCGGCATCGCCCTGGGCGCCGGCCACGCGTGGCGCCTCACCTGGGTGATCGAAGATGTTTGGCGCCGCGGGCTCACGGCGGGCGTCGCGGCGGTGCTCGCTTGCGTGCTTGCAGGAGTCGCCGTGCCGGCCGATCTGGTCGCGGGCCGAATGGGACTCGCTGCCTACGCGATGGTCTTGCTCGCGAGCGGCCTCTGGGCCACGCGTCGCGCGCGCCTTGCGACCTGACATGAGCACCGAGCTTGCGGTGGTTGGTCTGGGACGCATGGCGTACGATCGCGCGCTCGAGCTGCAGCGGTCACTTGCGGCGCAGCGCATCGCGCGCAACCTGCCTGCGGACGTTCTGCTGCTGGTCGAGCACCCGCCCGTGATCACGCTGGGCCGCGGCTTTCAGGAGCAGCACCTTCCGTTACCACGCGAGGCGCTCGCCGCCCGCGGCGTCGAGGTGTTTGAGATCGAGCGGGGTGGCGACGTGACCTTCCACGGGCCGGGGCAGCTCGTAGGCTATCCCATTTTCGATCTCACCGAGCACCGAGCCGACCTGCACTGGTTTCTGCGGGCGCTGGAACAGGCGTTGATCACCGCGCTCGACCACCTGCATGTGTCGGCCGAGCGACGGGAGGGCTACACCGGGGTGTGGACGGGAGGCGGGGCGCGGAAGATCGCGAGCATCGGAATCCACGTGAAGCAATGGGTCACGTGGCACGGCTTCGCGCTCAATGTCATGACGGATCTCTCCTACTTTGACCTGATCGTGCCGTGCGGGATTCCCGACGTGCAGATGACCAGCGTGCAGCGGGAGCTGGGCGAGCGGGCGCCGCGTGATCTATGGGTGCGGGCAACCGATGCGGTGATCCTGGGTTTC
>JACQHC010000040.1 GCA_016199245.1 Gemmatimonadota bacterium
GCCGACGTCGGTATCACGTACCTGGGCATGTCAGGCTCGGGCGATGTCACCGGGGACCTGATCTACGCCAACAGCGGGAACCCGGCCGACTACGACTGGCTGGAAAGCCAGGGGATCGAGGTTGCCGGGAAGATCGCGATCGTGCGCTACTCCGTCCCCTACAGCTACCGGGGATTCAAGGCGCTGACAGCGGAACGTCGAGGCGTGAAGGCGTTGCTCATCTACTCGGATCCGGCCGACGACGGGTACCGCAAGGGCCTCACGTTTCCCGACGGGCCGTGGGGACCCGAGAGCCACATCCAGCGAGGCGCCATCAGCTACGACTTCATCGTGCCCGGGGATCCGCTCACGCCGGGGTGGGCCTCCGTCGACGGCGCGAGGCGTATTCCCGTCGCGGACGCGCAGTCGGTTCCCAGGATCATCGCGGTGCCCATGTCCTACCGCGACGCCCGGCCGCTGTTGCAGAACCTCGGGGGCCCGGTCGCGCCGCTCGAATGGCAGGGTGGTCTGCCCTTTACGTACCGCGTCGGTCCGGGCGCCACCAGGGTCCGAGTCAACGTCCAGATGGATGGCAAGACGCGACCCATCTGGGTCGTAGAGGGTCGGATTCGCGGCGCCCAGGAACCGGACAAGACGGTGTTGCTGGGCAATCATCGCGACGCGTGGGTCTATGGTGGCGTCGATCCAAGCAGCGGGACCGCGACGCAGCTCGAGCTGGCGCGGGTTCTGGGAACGATGCTGCGCGAGGGCCACCGCCCGCGCCGCACGATCGTGCTCGCGAGTTGGGACGCCGAGGAATGGCATCTGACCGGCTCGACCGAATGGGGCGAACAGTTTTCCAGGGAATTGCAGGCCGGAGCTATCGCCTACCTCAACGTGGACGGCTCCACTTCCGGTTCTCAGTTCGAGGTCGGTGCCGTCGCGAGCCTCAATCGCTTGATCGTGGAAACTGTTCGCGACGTTGTGGACCCGAATTCCCGGCGGACGGTGTTGGAGGCGTGGACGCGCGACCGGATGAGCGGCCGGGCGGAAGCCGTGATCGGCGGTGGCGCAGCGCGGGATGAGCGGGCTTCCCCCGTGGATCCCATCGATTTCGTGGACAACAAGCTCGGCAGCGGTTCGGACTACACGGTGTTCCTGAACTTCCTTGGCATTCCAATCGTCGGGATGGCGTTCGACGGCCCGTACGGTGTGTACCACTCGCAGTATGACAACTTCTACTGGATGACGCACTTCGGCGACCCGGGCTTTCGCTACATGACGGCGATGGCCGAGATCTGGGGTCGCATGGCGCTGCGGCTGGCCAACGCGGAGGTCTATCCGTTCGATTTCCCCCTGTACGCCCGGCGGATCGGAGAGTTCCTCGATGAGCTCGCGGCCGTAGCGGGAGTCTCCCAACACCTCGAGCTGACCGCCGCTCGCGAAGCACAGCGTGCATGGGCGGCTGCCGCGGCGCGGCTCGAGGAGCGGGTCGCCCGTGCCCTCGCGTCCGACTTCGCCGGTCGAACGGCGCCGGGTTCTGGGAATCGTCTTGCCGCGGTGAACGAAATCCTGCGCCGAGTGGAGCAGGAGATGCTGCTGGCGGACGGCATTCCCGCGCGACCCTGGTTCAAGCACGCCTTCTACGCGCCCAAGTTCACCTACGCAGCCATGGAATTCCCGGGGGTGCGAGAAGCCGTCGACCAGGGCGACTGGACGCGGGCCCGTGAGCAACTGGGTCGCTTGACCGAGCGGCTACGGGCCGTCGGCGCTGCCGTCGCTCGGGCGAGCGACCAACTGCCTTCGGACTCCGGCCCCGGGGCCCGTACCCCGTAACTCGTCCGTTCGCTTGTGGTTGGCTCCATAGGCATCGCGGAGAGCGAGTGTGTGTGTCTGCTCGGTCGCCGGCCCGATGCTCGTTTTTCAGCTAGATCTCTCAGCGGCGAGGTCCCAGGTACGGTAGTTCTCCCGGGAGAGCCCACGTGCGGCCGGTGTCGAGGTAGTGCTGCCGGGCGGCGGGGGCCGCGGGATTGGAATGACCGGTCAGGCGCAAGGCCGCCGCGGTGGAGGCCGCGCCGCGGATGGCAAGGGACTGTCGTGACAACTGGTCGGCGAACGACTGGACCCGCAGCAGTTGAGAGGGTTCGTCGAGCCGGCGCGCGATATCCGCCAACTCCGGTGGCATGCGCCCGATAGCCGCTTCGCGCTCGTCGTACTTGAGTAGTCCGAGCGCGAGGAGCTGTTGGGCCGGTCCGAGGGCCGTGAACCAGTCTGCCATACCGAGGAGCTGAGCCGTGTCTGCCTGAGTGGCGCCGCGGCTGAGGGCGAGTCGCAAGGCGGGCCCGACGGCGTTCTCTTCAGCGCGCGTGATGGCGCTCAGCGCTCCCCGGGCCGCTGCCAGGTCGCCCGCCGTGATAGCCAGGTCTGCCCGAACGTGGTGGACGACGGACTCCACCATGTGAGGCGGGAGCTGAGTCTGGGCTACGCGTCCCACGGAGTCGATCTGGCCTGTCAGGGCGCCGGCAGCCTGTTCGACGATCAAGTGCGCCGCGAGGAGTGGAAGGGAGACAACCTGCGGATTCGAATCGGCGGTGGTGCGCACCACCCGAAGGGTTTCAGCGAGCGGGCGTCGCAGGCCCCGCCGTAGCCGGACCTGGTCTTCGACCGCTTCCAACGCCTGCGTCGGTCCAAACGCGGCGTAGCGGTCGTAGTGAGCCATCCCGGTTGCCCACTCGCCGCGCCTGATCGCGCTGTAGGCGAGCGCTCGATATACGAGGGCGTAAGAGGAATCGAGCGCCAGCGCGTGCTGGTAATGCGCGAGATCTCGGCCCGTGGCCTCATCCGCGATGCGTCCGGCGAGGTAGTGGTACATCGCCGAACCGGGATGCGCGGCGAGGATCGAGTCGTACTCCTCACGCAGCGCGGTGCGTGCTGCATCCGGTATGAGGTCCTGGTAGGCACGGTGGAGGTGGACCTCGTCCGGTGCTCGCTCGAGACACGATCGCAGGAACGCGACCTGGGCGTCGAGGTCACCCGCCAGGGCCGTGCGCGCCGTGACGAAGGCGAGTTCCGCGTCATTGGGGTGCACCATCAGCTCCGCTCGAGCCACGGCAAGGGCTTGCTCGAACCGCTCGTTGTCCGCGAGCGCCATCACCGCCTGAGCGGCGCCTGCTCCCTCATCCGCGGCGAACAGCACGGATAACTCGATACTGGAATTCTCTCGGACCCGAAGGGACTCCGGCGGCTCCGTGAATACTCGGTCAACCTTCTCCTCCACGAACACGACCGGTCCCAGCCCGAGCCATCGGCTGCTGCGCGGGTCCCCTGGACCGTACCGTGTGTACCGGATTCCAAGCACAGCGCGATTGGCGACGTTGTAGACAGCGGTGTGACGATCACGGTCGGTCAGGTCTACGTCCACCGACTCGAACGGCTGAGCGGCATCCTCCCAGGTCCCGCTCACGCGGGTCGGCCCGAGTGGCAGATCCTCGACCACGGTGTGCCGGCGCGAGCCGACGGTGACACGCGCATCGCCAACCTGTGCGACCACGGCGCGATCGAACCCGTTGAATACGATGAGCTCGGTGTGACTCCCGGACCAATACACGTTCCACACGATGAGGGACGTCGCGGTCGCCGCGACGGCGGTCACTGCCCAGCGAAGCCGGGGGGCCCAGGGCGGAAACGGTGCCCGCGCGAGAAAGTACCAGCCGTCCTCCGGCGCCGGGCGCACGAGGTAGGCGGTGAGGGGCCAGAGTGGCAGGAACAGGAAGACGACCCAGAGGATCGCGATATGGCTGCCGTCGCTCGCCTCCTGATGCTTGCCATACAATCGGGTGCCGATGCCGTTGAACGTGTACATGCCCGGCGCACCGGTCATCGGATCGAGCCACAGCCGGAGATCCTCGGCACAGCGACGCTGGAGTTGAGCGCGCGTGACGTCTCGCTCGTCGCGGGTGTGGCGGAGGAGGAGTCTGCGGGCCCGGCGCGCCTCGCCGCCGGCGTGCAACTCGACGACCTCGGTGGGAAAGAGCCCCGGGTCGCCCAGCTCGCGCGCGACGCGCTCGAGTAGAGCCTCGCTCCGGTCGGCTTGGTCGGTCGGTGGGTCCATACGCCTGGTGGGCAGAACCTGAAGCGTGGGGTGGGTTTGGGCAAGAGAGGCACCGGGCCTCGAGTCAGCGCACCTCCGGCGCGTCCGGCGGCTGAGCTCGTGTGGTGGTCCGGACCAGCCGGCAATCCCGCTCTCCGATCTCTCGGGCCGCCGCGTCCCGGTCGCTATCCGACCGATACACCGCAAGCAGCGCCGAGCCCGATCCGGTCAGACGCACGGTCAGTGGTCGGGTCGCGGCGAGACGCTCGAACAGGTCCCGCAACCCTGGCTCACTGGCGAACACCACGCTCTCGAAGTCGTTCCCGCCCAGCCGACCGATCCCGCCCCACGTCGCGAGGGCCTCCATGTCCAGCACCACGGCGCCGCGCTGGAATCCCGCCGCGCGCGAATCGTCGAGCTGGTTGTAGATCGCCTTCGTGCTGAGGCCGAACGGCGGGATCGCCAGCAGAACAGGGCCCGGTTTCGGGGCGGGCAGGCGGAACAGCCGCTCGCCCCGTCCCCAGGCCAGCGCGAACGGAGCGCCCGACGCGAAGAACGGCGCATCGCTGCCCAGTCGCGCGGCGAACTGGAGCAACTCATGGCGTGGAATCGTGTCGGCCGCGAGCCGGTTTACCGCCACCAGCGCCGCTGCGCCATCGCTCGATCCGCCCCCCAGGCCTGACTGGACCGGAATCCGCTTCGTGAGGTGCAACCTGACGCCGAAGCGATTGCCGGTAGCGTCGAGCACCAGTGTCGCGGCCCGGTAGGCGAGGTTCTCTTCGGTCGGCCCGGTCTCGGCGCCCTCCACGGCCAGCTCGATTCCGCCGGCCGCGCGCTCCACCCCGAGATCGTCCGCGAGCTCCAGCAGCGTGAACAGCGTCTCGATCGCGTGGAAACCGGACGTCTCTTTGGCGAGGACACGAAGGAAGAGGTTCACCTTCGCATGCGCGGAGATGTGGACCCGGTCAGCCATGGGGCGGCATCCCCCCACCACTCCCCTCTCCGCCCATGCCGCTCATGCCGCCTCTGCTGCGGGCGGGGTGGTGGTGCGCAGGTCTGCCATATGCAAATGCGCCCTCGACAACGACCACAGCCCGAGCAACGTGATCGGCAGGAACGCGGCCAGGTGATAGGCGACAGCGAACGAAACGGCCGCGGCGACGGGGACGCCGTACAGCGCGAGTGTCGCGCGGGTGACGGCCTCGAACGGACCAAAGAACCCGGGCGACGAGGGAATCGCCACGCCGAACGCCACCAGCGACTGAAGCAGCAGCGCGGCGCTCCACGGGACGTCGAGATCGAAGGCTCGGAACCCTAACCAGTACGAAGCCGCGCCCGTGCCCCACACCGCGAACGACCACACCATCACGAGGCCGAATCGTCGCCCGCTCTTCAACGCGTCGAGGCCGGACAGCACGCCCTCGAGGATCCGCAGGATGCGATCCGCGACACGGGCCGGCAGGACCAAACCCAGCACGGTGCGGGTGAACCGGAGCGCGAGGCCCGGCCAGTGCACCACGAGCAGCGCGCCAAGCAGGGCCGCGCCGAACACCACCAATGCGACGGTGGCGACGTTCACGAGCGCCATCCCGCCAACCGTGGTGTCACCGCGGAGCCCGCTCGCGGCGATCGCTACGCCGAGGAGCGCGACCAGCATGATCCCGTCGAGGACGCGCTCCACCGCTACCGACCCGAACGCCGCTGAGAATCGGACACCGGTGAGGTGCCGCGCCGCGTACGCCCGCGCGAACTCACCGGCGCGGGCCGGCAGCAGGTTGTTCGCCATGAACCCGATCGCCGTGGCGTGCCACAGAGGCCGAAGCCCGAGTGCCGTGCCGTCCTGCATCAGCAGCAGCCGCCAGCGGAACGTACGCAGCGGAAACGTGAGCGTGCCGACAGCGACCGCCGCGACGAACGGCCACCAGCGAGCCCGCCGCGCATGCTGCACGACGTCGCCGAGCGCGACGTCGTGCAGCGTCCACCACAGGAGCACGGCGGAGATCGCGAGGCCGAGGAGCCCCGGCCACCGCAGGTTCCTCGGCCTTTCTTCTCCCACGAGCCCGCTAGGGCCGGGCCTGACCGAGCTGGACGAGATCGAGGATTTCCTCGACGAGCTCCCGAGCGGCCTCGGTGTCGGGCGTGGGGCTCTCGAGCACCCGCCGGACATCCTCCCGCAGCGAGAGGGCGCGCGTGAGGGCGGCGGGGCCATCGTACAGCAGCGTTCCGATTGGCACTTCCGCCGCCGTCGGAACCGCCTCGGCGGCCGGGGCTGGAGCGGCGGCTGGCGCAGGAGCTCGCCGCACCGCAGCCGGGGGCGCTGCTGCGGGCTTGGCGACGGGAAGCACAGGCGGGCCGGCCAACAGGGCCTCGACCGACGGAGTTCCCATGCCGAGGGCCGTCAGGAGCCGCTCGTAGCGGCGGTAGCTGCCGACGAGACCCGGGGGATCGCCATCGGTCTCCGCGGCGACAGGCTCCGCCGCGGGCGCGGCCTCGGCCGGCGCGGCCGCTTCAGGTGGGGCGGGCGCCGGCGTGAGACGCCGGGCGGCTACAGCTCCCGAGACCGCCTGCCGCAACGTCGCCGTGACCGCGCCCAGCTCCGTGGCGAGGCGCGGCTCGGCGAGTCGCCCGGCGCCGCTCAGCGTGTCGCCCGCCCGTCGGAGCAGCGCGACGAACTCGGCGGTTCGCATGCTGGCCCAGCCGTATGCCAGCGCGTCTCGACCCGCGCGGCCAAGTGCCGCCGCCGCCTCGGCGAGCGGCCCGTCGCCGCCCGCGGCCAGCGTGCGGAACGTGCCAAGCAGCCCTTGCGCCCGCAGCTCGCGCTCGGGAGCGGACCGCCCGCGCTCGATCGCGTCGGCGGCCTGTTGCAAATACTCGCCCTGTGCCACGAACTGCGGTCCACCCGGGGGCATGGGTGCGACCGGAGCGACGCCAGGCTCCAGCGCGTGAGGCCCGGCGTCGTCGAAGAACAGGGATTCGATCGGCAGAATGGAGCTGTCGAGGCCCATGACTGTAGCCAACCGACTCACCAACTCGGCCAGCTCCGGTGACTCGGGGTCGGCGGTCCCGCTGGCGGTAATCTCCCGCGCGACCCGGGCAACGGCCCGGGCGCCGGCCCGCAGCGCGTCGGGGAGCTCGGCCGGCGGGCGCGGTTGCCGTCGCGCTTCTCCAATCGATCGCTCCAGGGCGTCCAGGATGTCCGGCAGCGGCGGGAAGTCCATCAGGCTCGCGATCCCGCGGATGGGCTGCATCACCTGGAGGACCGCGTTCAGGCCTCCCGGCGCCCTGGGATCCGCTTGAATCGCCGTGGCGGCACCGTCGAGCGCGCTGGCCAACGTCGCCCCCTGCTGCGCGATCAGGGCCCGCGCCCGCGCCCCGCCGGTGGCTGCTGGGGGGGGAGTTGGCGCTGCTGCTTCCCCCGCCACTTCCTCGAGGCTAGCGCCGATAGTTCGGGCCCGTTCGTCGTCCTCCGCCGTCCACTCGCGGAGGCGCCGTACGAGCACCTTGAAATCGTCCACGGCGCGAACCACGGCCTGCTGCGTCCTGGCGTCCCACGCCTGCCGTCCTTCGCGGATGGCCTTCGCCACCAGCTCGAACCCCGCGGCCGCCGCGGCCACGACCTGCTGATTCGCCATCAGGGCGGAGCCACGCAGCGCGCGGGACACGCGCAGGAATTCGTCGGCGTCGAGCGACCCCTTGGAGACGAGCCCGTCCAGCCGCTCCAGGTAGTCGCCCGCCTCCATGGCGAAGAAGTCCGTCAGTCCCATGGACTCTGACATGAGCGTCAAGGCGCCGAATGGTGGTGGGCTAAGTTACGATGCCACCGATAGTTGGTCAACGCGAACCCGTGTCTACGCCCGGTGTGGCGCGCGCCCGATCCACGATCGAGCGCATCTCCCGCACGGCCGTTTCCATCCCGACCGTGATGCTCCGGCTGACAATGCTATGGCCGATATTGAGCTCCTCGACCTCCGGGATCGCCGCGACGGGCGTCACGTTCAGGTAGGTCAATCCATGCCCCGCGTGCACCGCGAGCCCGATCCCGCGCGCATGCGCCGCCGCCCGCTGGAGTCGCGCGAGCGCCTTCGCGGAGCGGGGGTAGGCGTGGGCGTATTCGCCCGTGTGCAGCTCCACGGCGGCTGCGCCAAGGACCCGGGCCTGATCGATCGTCGCGCGGTCCGGGGCGATGAACAGGCTCACCCGCACGCCCGCGTCGTTCAGCCGGCCGATGCCGACGGCCAGGCGCTTGTACGCGGCGCTGCGGGGCGAGCCCGGATCGAGCCCACCCTCGGTGGTGATTTCCTGCCGCCGTTCGGGTACGAACGTGGCCTGGTGCGGCCGCAACCGCGCGGCGAAGCGCAGGATGTCGCCGGCGGTCGCCAGCTCGAGGTTGAGGACCGTCGTAATGCTGGCGGCGAGGCGGCGGACGTCATCGTCCTGAATGTGACGGCGATCCTCTCGCAGATGCACGGTGATACCGTCGGCGCCGCCGCGCTCGCACAGCGCCGCCGCGGCGACAGGATCGGGCTCCGCTGCCCGGCGCGCCTGCCGCACCGTTGCCACATGGTCCACGTTGATGTAGAGCCGCATAATGCCTTGCTCGCGCTTCCGCGAATGAGTTAGGTTCGACCCGGCTCAACTCTGTACGGACATCAAACGTGGCGCAAGCGCGAGATTCGCTCGTGTTCGGAGTTCTGCTGCTCGCGGCGGCGTGCGGCGGTCGCAGCACCGAGCCGGCTCCGGCCAGCCCGGAGGCCGCCGTGCGAGGGTTTCTCAACGCCGTTCGGGCGGGCAGCCTGCAAAGCATGAGCAGCCTGTGGGGATCGGGGCGGGGACCGGCGCGCACCTACATGCCTGCCGACGAGCTGGAGCAGCGGCTGGTCGTCATCCGGACGTATCTCGCGCACGAGCAGTTCGAGCTGGTCGAGCCTTCGGCCGAACTCCTCCCCACGGCGGACCGGCGGGTCGTGCGGGTTCGGCTCACGCGGAACGGGTGTACGCCGGTCGTTCCATTCACGGTGGTTCGCTACGGGAGCGGCTGGCTGGTGTCGGAGATCGACCTGGCGGCGGCCGGGAATCCGCAGCGAAGCTGCCGCCCGATGCAGCCGTCCGGGAACCCTCGAGACGGCTCGCGTCATTAGGTTACTCGGTCAGCTCCAGCAGGATCCCCGCGGTCGCTTTGGGGTGCACGAACGCGACGCGACGGCCCCCGGCGCCCGGGCGCGGGTCTTCGTCAACCAGGCGGTAGCCGTGGTCGCGACAGGCCTCGAGGGCCCGATCGAGATTCGGCACGCGGAAGCAGATGTGGTGGATACCGGGCCCGCGCCGCTCGAGGAATCTGCCGACGGGACTGTCGGGGCTGTTGGGCACAAGCAATTCAACGTCGACGCCGCCCCCCAGCGGGAGGGATACGATGGTCGCGCCGTCGGCGGTTTCAGGTGGGCGAGGCTCCGCGCCCAGAATGTCGCGGTAGAACGCGACGGCGGAGAGGTCGCGAACGGCGACGCCGACATGGGCGACCGTGGGAGCGGGCAGAGGCACGGCTCCTCCCTCGAGTGGCGATGAACGAACGACGCGTGGCAGCGGTGCGCGCAACATAACCGACGGGAGAACATCATGGCAGTTACGCTTCCTTCGCACGTGACGGACGACGAATTCGCGGCTGAGATCGAGCAGCATCCCGGTCTCGCCGTGGTGGATTTTTGGGCGATCTGGTGCGGGCCGTGTCACATGGTGGCGCCGGTGCTGGAGCAGTTGGCGCAGGAGTACGAGGGGAAAGTGAAGGTCGCCAAAGTGGACGTGGACGCCAACCCGCGCACGCAGATGCGCTTCAACATCCGCTCCATCCCTACGCTCCTGTTCTTTAAAGACGGGAAGGTGGTGGACACCGTGGTCGGTGCCGTGCCGAAGGCGTATCTTGTAACCAAGCTCAACAAGCACCTCGGCTAGCCGGCCTCGCGGCCGGCTGGGTGCACGGCGATGCGCCAGAGCACAATCCGGCTTCCAGCGACCGCCGTCCGGCTGGCGGAATTGACGTTTCCCAGCGACCGCGTGCAGATCCACCGCACGCGGCTCGCCTACATCCATCTCGACAACGTGCTGCATTTCTCCAAGATCGACCGGGACGGCCGCGTGGACGGGTACGTCGCGGCCTGGCTGCCCCAGGAGTTGGCCCTCCTGTTCTTGCACGGTGGAGAAGTGGTGACTGCGGCCCGATTCACGGACGTTGGCCGGGAAGTGGCGCCCATCGCGGTGGTGTTGCGGGACATCGAGGAGGAAACCGAGCGCGGGGAATTGGCGTTCTGCGACGCGCCACTGGAGCAGCTGGTGTGGATGTATCACAGCTGTGCGGCGCCCGCCGCGCCCCGGTTCGCGAACCTGCGGAAGCCGGAGGACCTGTTTCCCGTGCTCCAGGCCGAGCGCTACACGGGCGTGCTGGAGCTGATCGCCGGCGGCAACGTGAGCTACCTGCGGTTCGATGGCGGCCGGTTCGCCAACGGGTTCTTCGCAGGGAAGGCGGCGAATGCGACGGTGGCGCAGCACGTCGAGCGGATGTTCCGGCCGGGTCCCGGTGGTGAGCCGGCCACGTTGACCGGCTCGGTGTTTCCGGTTGCGACGGAATTGCCGGGACAGGCCAGCGTCCCGATGCTGCAATCCTATCGGGAACTCTTCTGGCGGCTGGTCGAGGTGGCCGAGCGGGAGGTTCCCGGCCAGGCGAAGCAACGCGCCACCAAGGCGCGGGACGCGCTGCTCGGAGCGCACCCGTCGCTCGGGGCGCTCTCGCGGCCGCTGGATCAAGAGGCCACCGAGATTGTCACCACGCCCGCGGATGCCACACGGGCCCTGGCCAATTGGTGCCGGCAGCTGTTGCAGGAGCTGGAGGTGGTGGCCCCGGGGATCGCGCCCACGGTGCTGCGAGACGCCACGCGGGAACAGCGGTTCGTGCTCCAGAAGGCGGGGTTCTACGAGCAGGTGCCGTGGGCCGTCCGGTGGTGAGCCGGGCTACCCTGTACGTCGTAGCGACCCCGCTCGGCAACCTTGGAGACCTGTCCCCGCGTGCGGGGGATGTGTTGCGGACGGTCGGATTGGTGGCGGCCGAGGACACGCGACGCGCCCGCACCTTACTGGCCCGCCTTGCCGCGCGGCCGCGGGTCTTGAGCCTTCACGCGCATTCGAGCCCGGCGCGAATCGGTACCGTGCTCGCCGCCCTGAACGAGGGCGAGTCCGTGGCGCTGCTCACCGACGCCGGCACGCCGGGAATCAGCGATCCGGGAGCGGACCTGGTGGCGCGGGCGCGCGCCGCCGGGGTGCCTGTCGTGGCGGTGCCAGGGCCGTCGGCCGTCACCGCGGCGCTCAGCGTGTCCGGCCTCCCGGCCGACCGCTACGTCTTCCTGGGGTTCCTGCCGCGCAAGGGGCCGGATCGCGCCGCGCTGCTCGAGCGCGCGGCCGCGAGCGAGTGGACCGTCGTGGTGTTCGAGGCGGCGAATCGTCTGGTCCACACACTGGGCGACCTCGCGGCCGCGTGCGGCGCGGACCGCCACGCCATGGTCGCGCGCGAGCTCACTAAGCTGCATGAGGAAGCACCGTCCGGGACCCTCGACCAGTTGGAGGGTTACTATCGTGAACGTCCTCCGCGGGGAGAAGTCACGATCGTGATCGCAGGCTCCAGGGTGACTTATGAGAAGGCGGTTGACCCCGGTGCCGCGCGCGAGCGGGCGCGTCGCCTGCTGGACGGCGGTCTGTCACGCCGGGACGCTGCGCAGCGATTGGCCGGCGAGCTGGGCCTGTCCCGGAACCGCGCCTACGCGCTCGTGGCGGGGCTGTGAACATTCTCGCCGCCGTTCTCCTGGCCGCGACGCTCGCGGTGCAAGGCGGGCGAGCGCCCGGGGCGCCGCTCGGCATCGCCCGGCTGCATTACGGAGGAGGCGGGGACTGGTACGCCAATCCTTCGAGCCTGCCGAATCTGCTGGGGGCCATCCGGGAGCAGACGCTCCTGCGCGTGGCCGAGCGGGAGCGCGTCGTTCAGCTCACCGAGCCGGATCTCTGGGAGACGCCCTATCTCTACATGACCGGGCACGGCAACGTCCACTTCACCGAACTTGAAGTTGGGACGCTGCGCCGGTTTCTGGAGCAGGGTGGGTTTCTCCATGCGGATGACAACTACGGCATGGATGAGTCGTTTCGTCGCGAGATCGCCCGCGTCTTCCCGGATCATCCGCTGACGGAAGTTTCCCTCAACCATCCGGTGTACCGCGTGGTCCATGCCTTCCCCCAGGGTCTCCCCAAGATCCACGAGCATGACGGACTGCCGGCTCAGGGGTTCGGCGTGTTTCTCGGCGATCGCCTGGCCGTGTACTACTCCTATCAATCCGATCTGGGCGACGGATGGGAGGATCCGGACGTGCACGGCGATCCGGAGCCGGTTCGTCAGGCCGCGCTGCGCATGGGCGTGAACCTCTTCGTGTACGCCGTAACGGGGACGCGGTGACGGAGACGCGGCGCTGGTTCGGCATGCGGCGCGCGGAGCTGGTGCGGCGCGACCTGGCCGCGGCGCTCCTCTGGGGCGTGGCGCTGGTCCTGGGCGGGCTCGCCGTGGGCGTCGCGTTGAGCCGGCTGGGTGCGTTCCGCCAGGTGCCGGCCCTGCTCGTCGTCGCCTGGTTTGCGGCAATGGCGCCGGTGTGGCTTGCCGTCCGGTGGTTCTGCCGGCGGCGCGGGGATGCGGATCCCGAACGGCTGGCGGCCCGCGTGGAGCGGAGCGCGGCGCTGCGAGAGGGATCCGTGCTCGGGCCCGCACAGCGTGTGGAGCTCCGTGGTTCGCCCGGCCTCGCGGCTCTGGCGGACGCGCGGGCGCGGGCGTGGCTGGGCGAGCACGGAGCGCAGGCGCTCCAGGACACGCGGCGCACGAGCGC
>JACQHC010000051.1 GCA_016199245.1 Gemmatimonadota bacterium
TCGAACCCCCGACTTCCTGCGTGTAAGGCAGGCGCTCTAGGCCAACTGAGCTATTCGCCCCGGACTCCTACAATGCCAAGCCCAGCGGAAACAGTACGCAGTACCCCAGGACGAGGAGGACAGGCGCCAGCGCCGTGGAGCCCCCGTTCAGGAGGTAATACCCCGCTCCGAGTGAAATGACGGCGGCACCGAGCAGCACGGCGTTCGTCCGCCCAAAGCGGAGCCGTCCTGATGAGCCTGTTTTTTCCGACATAACGTTGCAGGCTAACTCTCAGGTCCATGTCCGTCAAGCACTTGGAACCATCCATCGTCCAGGGCCTTGCGCCGTGCAGCATCGCGGCGGCGGCGCCGGTACCACAGCCCACCGACCGTCAGCAATACCACGGCCCAGAGAGCACCGACCGAGCCCAGCAACGATACCCACCCATAGCGTGCCCGCAGGTCTTCGTGCCAGCGCCGCTCGAACTGCTCCAGACTCAGCTGGTAGCTTGCCCGGAGCGCCCGATCCAGGTCGCCGGTGGCCGCGAGGGCAGTCATCAGCGGCGCGAGCCCCCGTTCGCCGCCCAGGCGTTCGAGCAGCAGCACCGCGGTCGTCGCGAGCGCGTAGGCCGCTTCCGCCCGGGGCGCACTGCCACGCAGCTCGGCGACCAACGCTCGGAGCGTGGGCACGCGGCCGGCGGCGACGGCCAGGTTGACCCGCAGCGCATCCAGCCGGTCCCATTCTCCCGCGGCACGGGAGGCGTATCCCTCGTCCAGCCACAGCGGAGCGCGCCGCACCACGGCGTGCAGGGCCACATGCGCCAGCTCGTGCCGCAGGATGCGGAAGGGATCTCCGCGCCCCTGCACAACCACCGTTCGGGCCCCGGGAAACGCGGCACCCGCGCCCCAGCCAGGCAGGCGACCCGCCGTCAGGGAATCGAACTGCCGGTCCGAGCGAGCCACGATGATGCGCACCGGCAGTCGAACGGAGTCCGGCAGCCCGGGCCACGGCCCCGCCCGGTCGGCCGCTTCGGCGAGCGCGGCCGCCAGCACACCGTCGCCCGGCCAGAACACGGCCTCGGCATCGCCGACCCGCACCATCTCGGGTCCCTGAGACGCGGCCCTCGCGCGTGCTGTTCCACCTGGATTGGCCGCATCTCCCGCGAGCCCCACGGGAATACGCGGCGCGACGAGATGGAACGCCGCGAGCGTCACCGTCAGGAGCGCGGCGGCTCTCGCCCCTGCGCCACGAGCTCCAGAACCTCCTTGCAGCGCTTACCCCATGGGTTGAAGCGGTTGGCCTTGTAGCCGTCGTCCCACGTTTGTTTCGCCGCCTCCGGATCGCTGGCAAACCAGTAGGCCCGCCCCAACTCGTAGTACGCCTCGATCAGATTGGGGCCGAGCTGCAGCGTCTTGCGGAAGAACGTCTCGGCATCCTCGAACATCTCGCGCTCGAAGTACACGAGCCCGAGGTAGTAGTGGGCGTAGAGCGTCGCCTTCTTATCGTTGTCCAGCCGGATCGCCTTCGACAGATGTTCGATGGCTTCGCCAAACATGCGCTTCTTCAAGCACACGTAGCCCAGGTTGATGCGCGCGAGCGAGTTGGCCGGCTCCTTGGTCAGCACCTTTTGGAGCGTGGCGAGCGCGTTGTCGTAGTCCTCGGCGAGCATCTGGGCCCAGCCCAGCAGCGACTCCGCCTGGGAATCCCCGGGCGAGAGCGTTAGCGCTTTGGTGAGCGCCTGAATCGCGCCGGGATAGTCGCCCAGCGAGATGAGGCTCCAGCCCTTCTGAATGAACGTAGACGCACCGATATGATCCGCCACCAGCGGAAGGGCCCCGGTGAAGTGCGGGGCCTGCGTGCCGCTGTCTCCCTGCGACAGCTGCTTGTATTTGTCGACCAGGGCGCGGATCTCCTCCTTCAAACCCGTGAGATCCGTGATGGCCTGGTCCACCGTCTTGAACAACCCGATGATCTCGCGTTTGACCGCCTCGCGCGCCTCGGGCGTCTGCGGCGCGTCCAGCTTGCTCGCGATTTCGGCGTACGTGGCACGAAACCCCGCCACGATCGATTCGCTCATGCCTCCCATCTCCGATTCATGCGTTCGCGCACGGCTGTCAGCCGGCTGCTTTGATGGTTTCGAGATTGGCTCGCGCGAGCTCGTGCGCGGGGTTGAGCTCCACCGCCTGGCGCCACAGCATCCCGGCCATGTCCCGGTCCATGCGCTTGTAGGCGATGTTGCCGAGCCGGAAATACACGTCGTCGCCGAGGTCAGGCTGTAGCTTCACGGCGCGCTTGTACGTGTCCCACGCATCATCGTACCGGGCTGCCCGATACAGCAAGTCGCCCAGGTTCTTGGAAAGCTGCGGCACCGACGGGTCGTCAGCCAGCGCCGCCCGGAGGATGTCCGCCGCCTCGTCCAGATTCCCGCGGACCTCCACCAGGGCCGCGAGGTTGTTCTGGAGCACCGCGTGGTGCGGATGCGAAGTGAGCGCGTCACGCAACACCTGTTCCGCCTCCGGCAGTTCGCCCAACATCGCCGCCACGAGCGAGCGAGCCCAGTACCAGATCGCGGGCAGCGGCCCGCTCCAGATTTCGCGGGCGCGATCGAGGCGGCCGGCGGCCACCTCGTAATCCCCGCGCTGCAGGGCCGCGATCCCCCAGCCCAGCAGATGGCGCGGATCCTGCCGCGCCCGGGCTGCCGCCTCGCCGAACATGGTCTCGGCCTCGTCCAGGCGCCCGGTGCGTTCGTAGGCATACGCCAGATTGTGTAACACGGCGGGCCGTTCGCCGCCGCGCTCGGCGGCCTGGGAAAGGAGGTCCGCGGCCTCCGACCACCGCGCCTGCTTCAACGCCACCAGGCCCAGATAGAAGTAGGCGCTGCCGTCCGTGGGCCGGAGCTCCGCGACACGCCGGAACTCCCGGCTGGCCTCGTCGAGCATCCCGGTTTTGTAGAACGCGAGCCCGAGGTTGCGGTGCTCCTCGACCTTGGCGTCGCCCGTGTCCGGCCCCACGGCCTGGCTGCGCCCCACGCGGTGCGCGAAGCCCGCCGTGATCAGCCCGAACAACGCCTTGCCCACTTCGAACTCCCCGAGTCCCGAGTCCTCGATGATGCGCTGGACGTCGCGCTGCCCGTCCACCAGCGGCAGCACGCGGCGCTGCACCTCCGTGAGCTCGGCCCCGGACGCCTCCAGACGATCGCGTTCCACGCTGAAGATGAGATCGAAGCTCGGGATCTTCTTCTCGATCAGACTCCATTCATCCACGCGGCGCGCGCCCTCGAGCAGGAGCGACTCGGGGTTGATCGACACGAGCACGTCTTGCCCCTCGGGCCGCGCATCCGTTTCGAAGTTGAATGTTCCGCGCGTCCACGTGAACAGGAAATAGACCGCCTCCTGGATCTGGACCCGCATGTAGTGCTCGAGATCGGCGCGGGTAATCGCCCCTTCGTCGATCAGCAGCTCGCCGAGCCGCTTCTCGCGTTCTTGCTCCTGACGGGCGATGGCGCGGTCGAGCTGGACCTGGGAAATCCGCCCGTTCTTGACCAGAATGTCACCCAGCCGGTCGCGCCGGTTGACGAGGGAGGCGTAGCAGATCCGCCCGCGATCGAAAAACAGGTGCGCGATGTTGCTGCGGTCGATGACGGAGAGACACCCCGTTTTCTGCCCGAGCGCGAGGAGTTGGAGGACGTCGGCGAGAGACGCTTCCTTGAGGCTGCCGCGAATGGCCATCAGTCCAGGTCCTCCACGATGCGGTCCTTCGAGTCGGGCCAGAACCACACGAGTTTCTCACGACTCCGGACCGCTGCCGTGGGCGAGACGATGAGCCCGCTGGTTCGCAGCCCGGGCGTGGGGCGGCGGAGCCGCGGCGCTGCGCCCTCGAATATTTCGCGCGCCAGGGACGCGCTGGGCGGGGCTCCCTGCCCCTCGGCGGCGCTCAGCACGCGTTGCACGAACGCGATCACGACGCGGGTGGATTCCGCGGGGCGGGCCGCGAGGTACTCCACGAGATCCGGGTCTGCGTTGCCCACCCGCGCCTCGAGCTGCCGCCGCACGATGGCAAGTCGCAGCTCGCGGTCCGGCGGGGCGACCGTCGCCAGCAACCCTTCGTCCAGCCGGGCCGACAACCGCTCGTCGAATCCTCCCACCTCACTCGGCAAGGTGGTGACCGTGAAGACGAGCTGGCGCTGCGCGGCCTCGAGGTGATTCACGAGGTGGAACAACTCCTCCTGGGCCTCCGGAAGACCTCGGACGAGGTGAACGTCGTCCAGCAGCAACGCGGTGGCGCGCCGCATGCGCGTGCGCCACGATTCGATGCGGCGCCCGTCCACCGCCTGGGCCAGCTCGTCAGCGAAATCCCGGGCCGACATGCAGGCCACGGCGGCGCCCGCCCGCCCGGCCAGCGCGTTGCCGATGGCGTGCAGCAGGTGCGTCTTCCCGACGCCGGCCGGCCCCACCAACACCAGCGGGTTGTACCGCGTCCCGGGCGACTCGGCCACTGCGCGGGCAGCGCGAAGCGCGACCTTGTTCACCTCCCCGGAGACATACTCCTCGAACGTCCACAGCAGCGACGGGCCCGGCAGTGGCGCCAGCCCCTCGCGGGCGCGTTGCACCAGCGCCTCCGCATCCGCAACGCGATCGGGATTGCGGAACACGGCGTCGCCCGCGGCGCCAGAATCCAGGGCGGCGATCTCGGTTTCGAGCGCGCGCAATCGCTCCACGTCCGCTTCGAACTTCCGCACGGCCGCCTCGGCTCCAGCGGGCGTATCCCGCTTGAGCAGCTCGTCCAGCCGGGCCGTCCGATAGCCTTCGCCCTCCCAGCGCAGGATCGCCTCGCCGATGCGGCGCCGCCATGCCTCGACCTGCTGCGTGACCACACTCGTCACGTCCGACAGGAATCCCGAGAACTCATCCACGGCGGCGGCGGGTGCGGCCGCGGCTGGCGCCGACCCGGCCGCTCCCGCCGGCGAGGCGGCCGCCAATCCCAGCAGGGCCGCGACCGATTCCGCCTTGAGGGGCTCGTCGCTCACGGCCTGAAACGCCACGAGCCGGTTGAGCAGGCCCAACAGCTCCCGCACATTCGCGACGTCCGGCCCGGCCGCGGCCTCGAGCACGCCGGCGGAGAACTGCGCGCCCCGATCACGAGCCCGCCGCTCGAGGATGGCGAGCCGCGTCGCGAATTCGGGCCGCAGGATGTCCACCACGAGCCCGCCGGCGAATCCGGAGATGAGGCGCTCGTCGAGGTTCTCGATCGCGGCCGGCGGCTCGTCGCTGGTCAGGACCACCTGTTTACCAGCACCCTGCAGCTCTCCCATCAGGCGCAACAGCTCGGCCTGCATTTCTCGGCGGTGCGTGAGGAACTGCACGTCGTCGATCAGGAGCACGTCGAGCCCGGAGAATCGCTTGCGGAACGCATCGCTCTGACCCGCCGCGACCGCGGCGTGGAACGCTTCCACGAACTCCTCCAGCGTGAGGTACTCCACGGCGATCGAGCCCGCCACTTGCCGGGCGTGATGACCGATGGCCGTCAGCAGATGGGTCTTGCCCAGCCCCGTGGGGCTGAACAGGAACAGCGGGTTGTAGGCGGTACCGGGGCTCTCCGCCACTGTCCGGGCCGCCTCGGCGGCCATCTGGTTGCTGGCGCCGACCACGAAGGTGTCGAACCGATACAGCCGGTTGAGCTCCATGGCTATGCGGACTCCGCCTCGCTGAGCCGGCGAAGCACGCGCTCCGACAGCGCGCGCAACGTCTCGAACACGCCCTTGCCCTTCAGGGCGTCCGCCGCGAAGCTGGGCCAGGTGCGGAAGTTGATCGCCTCATCGAGCTCCACAGGCGTGAGGACGAGGTCGGCCGGAAGATCCTGTTTGTTGTACTGCAACACGACCGGAAGCGTCCGGACGTCGATCCCGTGTTCGAGCAGGTTCGCGTGGAGGTTCTGCATGCTCTCGATATTCTCGTCGAGCTGCCGCGCCTGGCTGTCCGCGACGAACACGACCCCGTCGGCGCCCTGCAGCACGAGCTTCCGCGTCGCGTTGTAGTACACCTGGCCGGGGACGGTGTACAGCTGAAACCGGGTCTTGAACCCCGAAATGGCCCCCAGCTCGATCGGGAGAAAATCGAAGAACAACGTGCGATCCGTCTGGGTCGCGAGCGACACCATCCGCCCGCGCCGGTCCTCGGGCACGCGCTGGTAGATGTATTGCAGGTTCGTCGTTTTCCCGGAACGCCCGGGACCGTAATAGACGAGCTTGCAGGTGATCTCGCGCGTCGTGAAGTTCACCAGGGACATCAGATCTCCCGCCCGAAGAGCGAGGCCAGACTCTGGTTGAGATCCCGCTCGAAGTCTGCCGCCAGCACGGTTCGCGGTTGCGCCTCCCGCACCGGCGCGGCGGCAGCCAGCTCGCGCACGAGGTCCTCCATGAACAGCTGCACCAGCCCGATCGACGAACCCGCTCCATACACGACGAGCGCGAGCATGGAGCCGCGCGGCGTCTCGAAGTTCGCGAGAAAGATTCCGTGGCGCACGCCCTGATGGGTGAGCGCGCGGAACTTCGGCTCGTCCAGCATCCGGTTGATCTCCGCCGTCGAGGCCGCGATGGCGGCGCCCAGGGCGGCGGCCGCCATCACGTCCACCGCTCGCGTGAACCCGTGCTGGGCGATCACCTGCCCGGCGGGGGTCGTGAGCAACGCGAGCCGCGCGCCGGCTTCCGCGACGAACCGCCGCAGCGGCTCGAGCGTCCAGGGCTCAACGGCCCTGGTCGTGGTCACGCGAACGCCTCGGCCGCGCGGATCATCTCGAGGCGTGCCAGACCCACGTTGATGTCCGCCGCCGCCACCGCCACGATCAACACGCCGCTCGGCGCCGGGACCACGAGCAACGAGCCCTGCGAAGCCTGCAAGTGCAGGAACTCAGGTCGTTGCACGCCCGCCGCCTCGGTCGCCCGCAGGAACCGCTGATACAGGCTCGCGGCCAGCGCCGCGACGGCGTTGCCGCGCACGCCTTCCATCAAGGCCTCGGCCACGATCAGCCCGTCGTCCGCGGCCACCAGCACCGCGCCGTGCACACCTCGGATGCGCGTGATGGAATCGAGCGCCGCGCGGAGGCCCGCTCTCACAGCTGCTGCGCCTCCAGCCAGCGGCGGGCGATGTCCGCCGCGCGCACCGCCAGGATCCCCAGCCGGCCCGCGGGCACGCTGCGATCCCGCGCGAGAAGCAACAGCGCCTCGTCCTTCGGTCGCGAGAGGTGCAACGTGCCGCCTTCCGCTTCCGCCATGATCCAGCGCCACTCGCCCAGCTCGAGCAGCCGGGCGGTCCGTTCGGCTTCCTGCGACACGCCCGCAAGGTAGGCGGCCACTTCTTCCCCCACGTCCCGTCCGTGCGCGGCGTCGCGCAGCCCACCGGCCAACGTGCGGCCATGAGGATCGAGCAGCAGCATCCCGTGATCTCCGCCTTCCAGGCCCGCGAACACCGACGCCGGCGTCCGGGCCTCCGGCGGATCGAACGCCGCCGCCTGGACGGGTGTCGCAGGCGGCGGCGCCGGTGCCGATGGAACCGTCGCCTCCGCCGCGCGCGGAGCTTCCGCCGCCGCCCGCACTACTCTCAGGGCCTGCACCACACTGGGGTCCGTCGGTTCGGCCGCGAGGGCGAGCTCCAGATGATCCAGGGCGCTTTCGTAGTCGCCCCGACGATAGGCGAGGAATCCCAGTCCCTTGTGCGCGCCACCGTGCCGCGGGTCCAGCGCCAGGGCGATGCCCCATTCATCCCACGCGCGCTCGAAGTCCCCCGCGTCCACCAGCACGCGCGCGAACACGTCGTGGGCCTCGGCGAGATTCGGGTGATGCTCGAGCCCGGACAACGCCACGCGGGCCGCGCCGTCCAGGTCGCCGCGCGTGCGCAGCGACTCCGCCAGCCGCAGGACGACCAGGCTCGCCGGGTCCCGCTCCACCTCGGCCATCAGGGCGCGCAACGATTCAGGCATCCGGCACCTTGAGCAGCGCTTCCAGCGTCCGAGCGGCGTGCAGGGCGTCCTGCACCTGGTTCACGTGGTCGCCCAGACCCGGAACGTCGGCACAGATCCTGAGCCAGCGTTGCCACGATTCCGCCGCTTCACCGAAGCGCCCCTGCCGGGCCAACGCGTCGCCCAGCAACCGGTGTGCGTCGAGCAGCATGGGGTCGAACCGCAGGGCTCGCCGCAGGTGCTCCTCGGCTTCGCCGTCGCGCCGCTGCGCCACGGCCGCGGAGCCGAGGAGGAGATGGGCGGCAGGCTCGTGGGGATCGGCGGCCACGACCTGCTCGCCGAGCGAGCGCGCCGCCGCGACGTCCCCCGCCGCGAGCGCGCGTTCGGCGCGCTCCAGCAGGGTGGCCACGTCCGCCGGCTCCGGCGTGCGGGCAGCCGCCTGTACCGCGCCATCCTCCAGCGTGAGCACGCCGGCGCTCGCCAGGCCAAACAGCGTCTTGGCGATGTCGAACTGGGGCCGTTCCAGCGACTCGGCGATGTCCCGCACCGAGGCGGCCCCGTCGATCGCGGCGAGCACCTCCCATTCTTCAGGCAGCAGGTCCAGCTGGCCGTGTCCCGACTCCTCGGGGCTGGCGAAGCGCGGCACCATCCCGAGGTGCGGGATCCGGGCTTCGATGCGCGACCACTCGTCGATGCGACGCGCGGCCTCCATGAGAAGCGCCTCGGTCGGAATCCGCACCACCGCCCCGGCCGCGACCTCGTCCGGCAGCCCTTCTTGAAACGAGAAGTACCCCTCCTGCCAGCTCATCAACTCGAACACGACCTCTTCCACCTGTGAGCTCACGTGCCCTTCGAGGTCCGCGGGACTCACGGCGCCGATGGCGACGAGGATCTCGCCCACGCGGCGCTGGTCCCCCTGACGCTGAATGTCACACGCGCGGCTCAGGTCCGCCGGCGTGATCGTCCCGGCGCGCACTAGCAGCTCACCCAGGCGGTGGGGGTTGCTCTGGATCTCGGCGTAAATCACCGCGCCGTCCTGGAAGTAGACGGTCCCCTGGTTTTGCCGCAGGCGGGAGGCGACGCGCAGGATCCCCGTCTTCCGGCTCACGTCGAGCAGCTGGAAGACGTCGTGGATGCCGAGTTCTTTGAGCGGGCCCTCGATCGCCATGGGCTACGCCGCGTCGGCCCGGAAGATATGTTGCAGGTCCAACGCGGTGCGAGCGTGACGGCGCGCCTGGTGCGCGAGCTGCCCCGAGGGATCCAGCGCGATCACCCGCTCCCACGCGCGCCCCGCCTCCTGGTAACGGCGCAGCTGGGCGAGCGCCACGCCCAGGAAGAAGTGACCCGGCGCGCTGCGGTCGGCGAACGCCAGCAAGCGCCGCAGCGCCTCGAGGGCCGCTTCCGTGCGGCCGTCGTCGAGCAACGACCGCCCGAGCGCGAGCAACGCATCCAGATCCGACGGGTCCGCCGTGAGAACATCTACCAACAGGTTCACCGCCGCCCGGGGCGTGTCGGTGTGCCGGAACAACTCCGCGAGCGCGACCGCCGCCTGGGAATACGCCGGATCCACGTCCAGGGCCGCGCGGTAACACCGTTCCGCGGCGGCCCAGTCCCGGCGCGCCTCGTGCACGGACCCTAACGCGACGTGCACTTGCAGGAACCGCGGATCGAGCGACAGGGCGCACTGATATGCCTGCTGCGCGGTGGCTAGGTCTCCCGCGCCCTGCGCGATGTCGCCTTCCAGCTTCAGCACATCAGCCCGCGTGGGCGCCCGCTGGCGCGCGCGCCGCAACGCGTCCAGCGCGCCCGCCGGGTTTCCCACGGACCAGCGGCAGGTCGCGAGCGCGAGCATGGCGTCCACGTCATCCGGCTGCTCACGGACCAGCGCCTCGGCATCCTCCAGTCCCTCCGACGCGCGCCCCGTCGCGACGAGGCCGCGCACCAGCCCGAGGCGCGCCCGGCGGTTGTCGGGTGCGCCCGCCCGGGCGGCGCGAAACCGCTCCACCGCCTCCCCGTGCAGCCCGCGCCGCGCGAACACGTCCGCGGCCAGCAGGTGGCCCTCGATCGGGTCCGCCCCGCCGGTCACGGCCCGCGCGGTTTCCGCACCCGCCAGTTCCAGCATGCCCTTGGCCAGATAGTCGCGGGCCAGTGCAAACGCGTCGGCCGCGCGCGCCCCCGCCCCGCTCACCCGGGGGCGGGGCCGATCCAGCTCCTGGAACAGACGGTCCAGCGACCCCGTGTCGAGCGACAGCGCGCCAGGCGCCCGGTCCGTTTCGATGTCGCCCGAGATCTGCGGCGTCACGGCGATCGTGGTGTTCTCGAACTGCAGGTCGATCGCGAGCTGGAACTTCTGCGGCACGTAATACGGGTCCAGTTCCTGGGCCCGCGTCACCTCCCGCAGGGCCGAGTCGAAATCCCCGAGCGCCGAGAGCGCGAAACTCAGGTTGTAATGCGCCTCGGCGGCGTTCGGGTCGGCTTCCACGGCGCGCGCGAACGCATTGCGGGCGTCCTGCGGGCGCCCCAGTTCATTCAGCGCCAGCCCCACGCCGTTCCACGCGGGGGCTGACGGCGGTTCGGCCTCCGTCGCCTTGCGATACGCCTGAAGGGCAAGCTGCGGGCGGCCGGAGCGCGTGAGCAACAGACCGAGGTTCACACCGGCCGTCACCCAGTGCGGTTGGTGAACCAGCACGGTGCGGAGCTGGTCCACGGCCTCTTCGTAGCGCCCGGTCACGGACAGGGCCACGGCCAGGTTGTTGCGGGCAAGCGCGTACGCGGGCGCGGCCTCCACCGCCTTGCGGTAGGACTGCACGGCATCATCCAGCCGTCCCAGCTGATGCAGCACGACACCACGCTCATTCCACAGCTTGGGCGAATCCGCGGTCTCGCCCACCAGCCGCTCGTAGAGCTCGAGGGCCGCCGCGAAGTCGCGCTTCAGCAGGTACACCTCCGCCATGGCCCCGATCACGATCCGGCGGTCCTCACCCTCGTCGAGCGCGAGCCGGTACTCCTTGAGCGCCTCCGCAAACCGGCCGCGCTGGCGGAAGGCCAGCCCCAGATTGTAGTGCGCCAGCGCGGCGCCCGGCGCGACCTGAAGCCCGCTCCCCCGCGACGGCCGCCGGCGGGGCGCAGCCCCGCGCTCCACCGACAACGTCGAGTCGGCGCGGGCGAGGGCCGGATTCAGCTGCAGGGCCCGGCGGGTGGCCGCGCGAGCCTCCTCGTGGCGTCCCAGATCGCCGAAGACGAACGCCAGCAGCTGATGAGCATCGACGTTATCGGGGTTCAGCTCCGCGGCGCGCTGTAAGGCGGCGAGGGCGTCCTGTAACAGACCGCGTTCGTGCAGCACGGCGCCGAGGCAGCTGTGGACGACGCTGCTCGAGGGATCCCGTTCGCGCGCGCGAACGAACCAATCGGTGGCGGCGGCGAGGTCGCCCCGCCCCTTCTCCGCGAGCCCCACCTGCATGAGCACGCCGGCGTCGCCCGGCGCGCGCGTCAGGACGGCCTCCAGCTCCGCGATCGCGGCGTCGAAGTTCTCCAGGGCCAGATACGCCCGCGCGAGCTCACGCCGCGCCTCCACGTCGCTGGGCGTGGCCCGCAGGTGCTCGCGCAGCTCCGCCACACGACGGTCGAGGGCTCCCGCCTGACGGCAGGCGACATCCAGGTTCCGCCGCGCCGCGTCCAGCCGGGGATCCAGCTCCAGCGCCCGCCGGAACGTCGTCATGGCATCGTCCAGCAGCCCTTTGCGGAAGAACACGACCCCCAGGTTGTTGTGCGCGCCGGCGTCCGCCGGGTCGATCCGACGCGCAAACGACCGCAGGGCGGTCAGGTCGCGCTCAGACAGCACCGAAAGGGATCCGTCAGCCACGGCCGCACGCCGGACAAGAGGATGGAGATGGGAGGGGGTGGTCGATCAGCGCACCACGGCGGATCCAGCCGCCACTCATGATCGGCTCTCGAAGAAGCCAAGATACGCCAGGGCTCCGGGGCGATCAACCAAGGCCGGATCGCCGCTTGCGGCGGCGAGCGCTGCCCGAAGGTCCGCGGGCCATTCCGACCGCACGTCCAGGACGGCGCCCGAGACCGGGTGCGGCAGCCGGAGCCACGCTGCGTGCAGGGCCTGGCGCGGGGCCGCGCGCTCGACGGCCTCCGCGTGTACCCGCCCGCCGCCGCTGACGCGCCGCGATCCCCCACCACCGTACACGACGTCGCCCACGATCGGATGGCCGACGTGCGCCAGATGGACGCGCACCTGATGCGTCCGGCCCGTCTCGAGCGAGACCCGCACAAGGTCGCACACGGCGAACCGCGCCACCGGCTCCACGCGCGACACCGCGCGCCGGCCGTCGGCCAGCACCGCCATCCGCTTGCGATCCTGCGGGTGACGGGCGA
>JACQHC010000041.1 GCA_016199245.1 Gemmatimonadota bacterium
CTGGCGCCCACGCGGCGAGCGAAATCCACCAGGAGCCCGTCGAACCCCTCCACCTCGACGCCGGGCTCGGATCCGACCACCGCGCGAAGCAGGGCGATCCGCTCCTCCGCCGTGAACAGCGGCGTTTTGGCGCTGTCCTTCGCCACCGCGACGATGACGCGATCCGCGAATCCGCGGCACCGGCGGACGAGGTCTTCGTGGCCGCGGGTGACGGGATCGAACGAGCCGGGATAGACAGCGACGCGGTTCATGGAGCACGCAGGAAAGTGAGGGCGGTTTCACCGTATGTGCGCGTCTCGTCGCCGGCCACGGGCTGTCGCGCGGCGTGCTCGATGCCGAGGAGGGCGGCGAATGGGCGGCGGCGAAACGCGTCTGCCAGCCGGGCCGCCCCGTCCGTGCGATACGGTGGATCGGCCAGGGCGAGGTCGTACGCGCCGGCCACGAGCGCGTCCACGAACCGCACGGCGTCGGAGCGGTGGATGGTGACCCGATCCTCGACGTCGAGGGCGGCGATGTTGGCGCGGAGCGCGGCCAGCGAATGCTTTGACACCTCCACAAAATCCACGTGGCTCGCTCCGCGCGAAAGGGCCTCGAGCCCGAGCGCGCCCGACCCCGCATACAGATCGAGCACGCGCGCGCCGTTCAGGACCGGTGCGAGAATACTGAACCAGGCCTCCCGCACGCGATCCGCCGTGGGCCGGGTGCGCCGGTCCCCCGGGGCTCTGAGCGGCCGCCCCCGGAACTGACCGGCGATGATCCGCACCTAAGGATCCTCTGCACAGGTCGCGCGGAGCTTCACTACCCCGCCAGCCGAATGTCCAGGATTCTTGCCTGCAGTCCCTCGAATCCCTGCCAGTCATCCCGCTCGAGTCGAAAGGCGACGTCCACGGGAGCGCCCGCCCATCCCTCCCGCACGCGCCCCGCCCAGTCGAACCCGATGCCTTGCAGCCGGCCGGCGCCGTCGTCCAGCACGAAGCGGAGATGCCGTTCCCCCACCACGCGCGCGCCCCGGGCTCGGATCCCCGCGACGCCAAACACCGGCGCGGGATTGCCCGCGCCGCACGGCTCCAGGGCACGCAGCATCTTCTCGAGGCGCAGGTCCAGCTGATTCAGCCCGACCACGAGATCGACGCGTTGTGTGGGGATGAGATCCTCCGGCGCGAGCCGCGCCCGGGCCACGTCGTTGAACGCGGCGCGAAACGCCGGCAGCGCGGCCCGGGGGAGGCTCAGGCCCGCGGCCATGGGATGGCCGCCGAACCTGCTCAGGTGGGGCGCGCAGGCCACGAGCGCATCGTGCAGATCAAACCGCGGGATACTGCGCCCCGATCCCCTGCCCTCCTCGCCTTCCAGCGCGACCAGAATGGCGGGTCGAGCGAACCGCTCGACCACGCGCGACGCGACGATTCCGATGACCCCGGGGTGCCAGCCCTCGCGTGCCAGCACGAGCGCCCACTCCCGGTCCAGGTCCACGTCGCGCTCGATCTCTTCCACGGCCTCCTCGAGGATCGCCTGGTCCATGCGCTGCCGCTCGGCGTTTATTGCTTCCAGTCGCGTGGCGAGGGTCCGGGCCTCCTCGGGATTGTCGGCGAGCAAGAGCCGCAGCCCATCCATGGCCTCCCCAATCCTGCCCACCGCGTTGAGGCGGGGCGCGATGATGTAGCCCACCTGTCCCGCCCGGATGTCGCGCCCGGCCATTCCGCTCGCTTCGATCAAGGCGCGCACGCCCGGCCACCGCGAGTCGGCCAGGGACCGGAGCCCGTACCGCACGAGCGTGCGGTTCTCGCCCGTGAGCGGCACGATGTCGGCGACCGTGGCGAGCGCCACCAGGTCCAGCAGGTGGTACGGCAAGTTCGCGGGCAGCCCCAACGCCGGCACCAGCGCTTGCGCGAGCTTGAAGGCCACGCCGGCGCCGCAGAACTCCTTGAATGGGGAGGCGCAGTCTGGGCGGTGCGGGTTCAGGACGGCGTCAGCGGGTGGCAGCGTTCCCGGGCTGTGATGATCGGTCACCACGACGTGGCGTCCCGCCGATCTGGCTGCCGCCACCGCCGCGAGGGCCGTGACACCGCAGTCCACCGTGACGATCACAGCGGCCCCGGACTGCTCGGCGGCTGCCAGACCCGCCGGGCCGAAGTCATAGCCATCCCGGACGCGATGCGGTACGAACGGTATGACCCGTGCCCCGGCGGCCTGAAGCACCCGGGTGAGGAGCGCGGTGCCGCATTGACCGTCGACGTCGTAGTCCCCATGCACCAGGATCGCTTCGCCACGCCGCACCGCCCCGGCGATGACGTCCACCGCGCGGTCCATGTCCCGGATGTCGTGCGGGTCTCCGAGCGTCGTCAGCGCCGGGCGGAGAAACCGGCCGGCCGTGTCCGGCGTGTTGTGACCGCGCAGGATGAGCAGGGACGCAAGCGGAACAGGGATTCGCAGGGCCGCCGTCAGCGCGCCCACCTGGTCCGTGTCCGGGAGGGGCGCGACCCGCCAGCGCGCCGGTGCGCCGATCACGGGTTTGGGGCGTAGATCATGACGCCGCAGGCTTCGCAGGTGACGATCGCCTGTCCGTCCTGGATGCTCTGGCGGCGGTGCATCGGCACCGCCGTATAGCAGTGGCCGCATGCATCGGCGTGCAGCGCGTAGAGCGCCAGCCGGGCGCGCCCGCGGCGAATGCGCTCATACTGGCCCAGCAACCCGGGGCGCACGCTCCTGGCCGCGTCCTCTCGCTTGGCGCGAGCCGATGCCAGCCGGTCACTGCGCTCGGCACGAAGCGCGGCCAGCTCTTCGCGGCGCGGCGCTTGAGCAGCCCGCACCTGCTCGACCCGGCTCTCGACTTCCGCCGCTCGGCGCTCGGCCTCCTGAACCTTGTCGGCGGACCGGATCCACTCGGCCTCTTCCTTGGCCAGCACGGTCCGGGCGAGATCGAGCTCCGCCATCAGCGTGGAGGCTTCCTTGGCGCCTCGCACCCATTCGAGCCGCTGCCTCCGGCGCTCCTGCATGACGCGATAGCTCTCGATTCGCCCCTCCAGCTCGACGCGGCGGGTCCCGGCCTCCTCCACGCCCCGCTGGGCGGTTGTCAGTTCGACTTCGGCCTGCGCCAGCTCGGCGTCGAGCGCCGCCGTTTCCGGCTCGAGCACTGCCAGCTCCTCCTCGATCGCCATGACCGCTTGGTCATGCTCTTGCAGCCTGAACAACGCTTCCAAATCAGCGTGCACCGCTCCTCCCCTTGCGAATCACGTTCCAGCCTGCCTTCGTGTTCAATTGTTGTTTTTGCCGTTTCAGATCCCCGAGTTGTCGCATCAGCTCAGACTTTTCGCTGTCCGGCGTGAACGGCAACGCGCGCTCGATTTCGCCGCTCCGCGCGTCCAGCGATCTCTCGTCCAGCCGCCGGAGCCATCCTTCCACCTCGGCGTCAACGTCCATCCCCCGCGTGGGCTGCCCTAGCAGCTCGGTCAGCAGGGCACGGGCGTCTCCCTCGAGGCCCGGCAATGCCGCCGCTGCCGGCTCGGTGCCGAGCGATCCCAGCGCCACCACCAGCGCGCGACCGGCCGCGGACAAGCCCGCACCACGCTCCAGGTGTTCGGCGATCCTGCCGCGCATGGCGGGCTCGTGCACCATCACCCGCAGCAGACCGCGCTCCGCGGACGTCAACCGGGCCGGTCGGCCTGCCGCCGCCGGCGACTCGACCGGCGCCGCTCGACTCACCGTCGCGCCGACCTCATGCTCGACCGAATGGCGGGAAACGCCGAGCGCTTCTGCGGTGCGGCCCACGTAGAGATCGCGTGTCACCGGATCGGTCGCGGCTCGGATCGTGGGAACCAGCCGGTCCAGTGCCCGACGGCGTCCCGCGAGGGTCCCCAGCCAGCCCCGGCGCTCGAGCAGCTGCAGCTTGCGCTCCAGCACGTCCACCGCATCGCTCAGCACGGCCTGCACCGCAGCCGCCCCACCCTCACGCGCGAGTTGGTCCGGATCGCGGCCCTGGGGCAGCGTCGCGACGGACACATGGCAGCCCGCCCGCAGCAGCTCATCGGCCGCGCGAAACGTGGCCCGCAGGCCGGCTGCATCGGCGTCGTACAGCAAGAGGACCTGCTCGGCAAAGCGGCGCAGCAACTGCGCCTGGTCCGTCGTGAGGCCCGTGCCGAGCGGGGCGACGACGTGCTCGATCCCGGCCTCCACCAGCCGCAGCACGTCGAAGTACCCCTCCACGATGACGGCCGCCTCCGCGCGGCGGATGGCTGTCTTGGCGTGATGCAGGTTGTAGAGCAGACGCCCCTTGTGGAACACCACGGAGTCCGGCGAATTGAGATACTTTGGCTCACCCTCGCCCAGGACACGCCCCCCGAAGCCCACCACTCGCCCGCGCAGGTCGTGAATGGGGAACAACAGCCGGCCCCAGAACCGCGGGCGGATGGAGCCGTCTTCTCGCTTCACCACCAGGCCCGCTTCCATCAGCCGCTCGTCCGCGTAGCCCAGCTTGCGCATGGCGGCGAGGAACTCGTCCCCCCGGGGCGCGAAGCCCAGTCCCAGAGGCAGCAGGGATGCGAGATCGAGCCCCCGTTCCTCCAGATACGCGCGCGCCGGCGTGGCGTCGGCCCCGTCGCGCAACCGGGCTGAATACCATTCAGCCGCAACCGCGACGGCCTCGTACAACGGCTCGCGTGGGTCCGGCCCGCCCGTGGACCGCTCCGGAATCACGATGCCCACCTTCGCCGCGACCTCGCGGACCGCGGCGGGGTAGTCGAGCCCGAGCTTCTTCATGTAGAACGTGAAGACGTCCCCCGCCTCGTGGCACACGAAGCAATAGAACATCTGCTTGCGGGGAATGACGGCGAAGTTGCGATGCGCGCCGCCGTGGAACGGGCACGCGCCCCGATAGTCCGACCCGGTGCGCTTCAGTTCGACGTGCTCGCCGATCAACGCGACGACGTCCGCGGCGTCCCGTACCTGTTCGATGATCTCGTCAGGGATCGGGCTCACCGCTCGAGCTCCAGAATCGTCACGCCGGTGCCGCCTTCCTCCACGACCCCGAGGCGGAACGCCGCCACCCTCGGGTCGCGGCGTGCGAGCTGCTGTACGCGGGTGCGGAGGGCCCCGGTGCCCTTGCCGTGGATCACGCGGAGATGCGGGAGGTCCTCCATGACCGCCCGATCAATGGCCAGGGCGAGCGCAGCCTCGGCCTCCTCACCGGTCATGCCCCGCAGGTCCACTTCGAACGCCGAAGCGGCCGCGGTTTCGGAAACGGTTTGCGCCCGCCGCTTCACCGCCCGAGAGGCGGCCACAGATTCAGCCCCCGTTTTCCTGCTGGCTTCTCGCCCACTGGCCACGCGCCACCCCTTGGCGCGCGCCGCGTCGTCCAACTTCTTCAGGGCTTCCGCCTCCCGCTGCACGCCTTCCTCTACCAGGCGACGCGCTTCACGCGCCGTGGCTTCACTCACCGCCGCGCGGGCCAGCGCGAGCGCCTCGTCTACGCGACGCCGCGCTTCCAGCAGAAAGCGGCGCGCCTGCTCGCGCCCGGAGCGTTCCAGCTCCCGTTGCTGCTGCTGGATATCGGCGTGGCGCTCTTCGAGGGCGCCGCGCGCGGCGGCCACGCCCTCCCGCACGGCGTGGAGCCGAGCGGCCTCCGCCTCCATGGCCGCCGCCCGAGCCTCAAGCTCGCGCGAGCGCGTCTCGACCTCCGCCAGCGCGGCGTCCAGGGCCCGGTTCGCTTCCGGCACCAGCGCGTCCGCGCGCGCCAGCAGCGGCTCCGGCAGCCCCAGCCGGCGGGCCACGACAAGTCCATACGAGCGGCCCGGCGTTCCCTGTATCAGGCGAAACGTCGGCGTGAGAGAAGCGCCATCGAATTCCAACGAGCCGTTTTGCAGTTCCGGCGCGCGCGCGGCGAGCTCCTTAAGGGCGCTCAGGTGCGTGGTGACCAGCGCGACGGCGCGGCGCTGGCCCAGCTCCAGCACGCACGCGCCGGCAAGGGCCGCGCCTTCGGTGGGGTCCGTGCCGCCACCCACCTCGTCCAGCAACACGAGGCTCCGCGCGTCCGCGTGGAGCAGGATGTCCCGCAGCGCACCCACGCGCGCGCTGAACGTGGACAGGCTTTCGGCAATGGACTGGTGATCGCCGATGTCGGCGAACGCGGCCCCGAAGACCGGCAGCACGCTGCCCTCCCCGACGGGCGGCACGATACCGGACTGGGCGAGGCCGGCGAACAGCCCCACCGCCTTGAGCAGCACCGTCTTGCCGCCGGTGTTCGGCCCGCTGATGACCAACACGGGCCGCTCGGGCTCCAGCGTGAGATCGAACGGCACCACGGGCCGGCCGCTCGCCAGAAGCAACGGGTGCCGCCCGGCGCGCACCATGAGCGGGGCCGGCGCGTCCCGCATGTCCGGGAGCGACGCGTCCGTGGCAGCCATGTATCGCGCGCGGGCGTACAGGTCGTCCACGGCGATACACATGTCCCACCCCGCGCCGATCGCCTCCCGATGCTGGCGGGCGCGTTCGGAGAGCTCCCGCAGCACTCGTTGGACCTCGCGAGCCTCTTCAGCCTCCGCCGCTGCGAGCTGATTCGCGATCTCCACGGCGGCTTCCGGCTCGACGAAGATCGTGGTGCCGGACGCGGACTCACCGTGCACGATGCCGGGCACGCGCGTGCGGGCGTCCCGCCGCACCGGCACCACGTAGCGCCCTCCCCGCAGCGTCACCGTTGCATCCGGGGCGCGCTCACTCGCGCCCAGGCGGCGGAGCAGATCCTCGAGCGTCCGGACCAGGTGCGAGCGCAGGTCGCGCATGCCGGCACGGGCCCGCCGGAGCGCATGGGAGGCCTCGTCCTGGACGGACCCATCCGCCGCAATGGCCCGCTCCAGGTCCCGCTCGAGGTCCCGCGGCGGGATCTCCACCACCAACGCCCCCGCGCCGGGCGCCGCTTCCGCGACTCGCCGCAGCTCGGTGGCCGTCACTCGCATGGCGCGCAAGGCCCGGGTCAGCTCGGAGAACGCCGGGCCGTCCAGTACACCCCCGGAAATGGCGAGCAAGGCAAGCTGCGCCGTCAGGTCGGGGACCGGCTCGGCGCGGAACGGGTCGTTGTGCCGCAGGAGGTCACTCAGCTCGGCGACGGCACCGAGCGCCGCACGGACTTCCGCGACATGGGAAGATGGCCGCCGCGCGCGCACGCGCGCGGCGCCGAGCGGACCGGCGGCGAACCCGGCCACGACGTCGAGCACGGCTGCCCATTCCAGCTGGACCAGGGTCTGGTCCGGGATGTCGGCCGGTCGAGCGACCGGAGGGGGAAGAAGAGAGAAAGGGGTGCCGGCGACCGGAGTCACCTGCACCCCTGTTGGGCTTCCGTGCGGGCTCGAGTTAGTCCCGCCACCTGCGGACCTTGCGACGCGCTGCGTTCTCTTTTCGCTTGCGGCGTTCGCTCGGCTTTTCGTAGTGTCGATGTTTCCTGAGGTCGGAGAGAATGCCCGCTTTTTCGCATTTCTTCTTGAAGCGCTTGAGCGCCTTCTCGAAGCTCTCATCCCCGTGGATGATCACTTCCGGCATCCAGTCACCTCCGACCCTGTCCAGTCGCCAATAGAGATTGCAAGGTTACACGCGCCTCCCCGCATCTTCAAGTGCGCCCTCAGCCCGGCGGCCAGCGCATTCCCCGGCCACCCAGCACATGTGCGTGCAGGTGGAATACGGTCTGGCCCGCTTCGGCGTTGGTGTTGACCACGACCCGGTAGCCACGCTCGGCCAGTCCCAATTCCCGGGCGGCGTCGCGCGCGCGGGCGAGCAACCCCGCGAGCAGCTCACGATCGGTCGCCTCGTTGAGGGACGCCACGTGCACGAGGGGGATCACGAGGACGTGGGTCGGCGCCTGGGGGTTGATATCCCGAAACACGACGAACTCGGCGTCGCGGCTCACAATGATCGCGGGGATCTCCCCGGCGGCGATCTTGCAAAACAGGCAGTCGCTCACGCCCCCAGCGCCTCCTTCATGCGGTTCCAGAAGCGGCGTCCCAATCCTTCTTGCGGCGGCTCTCCCTCCAGCGCGGCCAGCTGGCGAAACAGCTCCGCTTGCTCGGCCGTCAAGTGCTCAGGTGTCCACACCTGGATGCGCACGTGCAAGTCGCCGCGCCGGTCGTGACCCGGACTGGGGAGTCCCTTCCCCCTGATCGTGAGTACCGTGCCGCTATGCGTTCCTGGCGGCACCCGCAGCGAGACGGCTCCGCCCGGCGCCGGCACGGAGGCCTCGGCGCCAAGGGCGGCCTGGCTGAAGGACACAGCGAGATCGTACACCAGGTCCCCGCCGTGACGCTCGAACCGGGGGTCCTCCTGCACCTCGATAGCGATCACGAGGTCCCCCGCTGGGCCACCTCGGGGGCCAGCGGCTCCCGCGCCGCGCAACGTGAGATAGTTGTCACTCGATACGCCCGCCGGGATTTCGACTTCCACCACCCGATCCTTGCGAACGCGCCCATCCCCACGGCACTCCGAGCACGGGTCGGCGACGGTCGTGCCTTCCCCTCCGCAGGACGGACACACCGTGACCGATACCAGCTGCCCGAAAATGGAGTCGGCCCGCCGCTGCACCTCGCCGACCCCGCCGCAGGTCCGGCACGGCGCAGGCTTCTTGGCCCCTTTGCTGCCGGTGCCGCTGCACGCGTCACACCGTTCGAGCGTCCGCAACTTCACGGTGCGCCGCGTGCCGGTGACGACCTCCTCCAACGTCACCCGCACGGCGGCCTGAATGTCCTGGCCCCGGCGCCGCGCCCGCCGGCCTCGCTGGCCCCCGCCGAACACGGCGTCGAAGCCGCCGAGCCCGCCGAAGTCCCGCATGAAGACAGACAGCGCCTCGGCGAGATCGAAGTGGTGGAAGTCGAAGCCGCCCGCGCCCGGTCCGACACGTCCGAAGCGGTCGTACTGAGCACGCTTCTGCGGATCGCGCAGCACATCGTAGGCCTCGGTGAGCTGCTTGAACTTCTCCTCGGCCGACTTGTCCCCGTTGTTGCGATCGGGATGGTACTCCATGGCCAGGCGGCGATACGCTTTCTTGATGTCCCCCTCGCTCGCGTCGCGAGGGACTCCGAGCACCTGGTAGTAGTCGCCCGCCATCACGGCCTCACGGCGTGAGGTCGCCCATCAGACGGCTGGTGTATTGCACCAGGGAGATGACCTTCTGATACGGCATGCGCGTCGGTCCAATCACGCCGATCACGCCGGAGAGGGAACCCGATCGGTACGTGGATGTGACGATCGTGAACGCCGAGAGGGTGGGATCGAGATTCTCTCCCCCGATGGTCACGTTGAGGCCCGGCGTGCTGCGCGCCAGCAGCGCGCGACGCAGGAAATCCCTCCGCTCGGTGAGCTCGAGCAAGGCACGCATCCGGTCGTTGGAATGGAACTCCGGCTGCTCCGCCAGCAGCTGAGCGCTTCCCAGCACGACTTCCTGCTCCCCCCCTCCGGCGACGTCGAACAACTGGTCCGCTTCCTCCACGAAGATGTTCAGGAGCTCTTTCTCCGAGGCCCCTCCACCCGCGTCGCGCAGCCGCTCGGCGAACGTACGCCGGATTTCCTGGAGCGAGAGCCCCACGAGGCGCTCGTTCAGCACGCCCGACACGCTTTGCACCACGTCGGGGGGCAGGTGCCCGGACACCTCCAGGAAAATCGTGCGGGCCGCGCTGGCCCGGAGCAGCAGCACGATGAGCAGCCGCTCGCTGGACACTTGCAGCAGCTCGAGCCGATCGAGCACGGCCCCCGCGAGCGACGGGGCTACGGCGAGCCCCAGCTCCTGCGTGAGCACCCCCAGCACCTGCGCCGCCTTGCGGACGATGTTCTCGATGGCCGTGCCGTCACCGCTCAGCTCGCGGCGCAACCGGTCGCGGTCGACCTGGGCGATCTGGTCCGCCCAGAACACGCGATCAACATAGACGCGGTAGGCCCGATCCGTAGGGACACGGCCCGCCGAGGTATGCGGGTGGTAGAGGTACCCCCGCTCCTCGAGGTCGCTCATCGTGTTGCGGATCGTCGCGGCCGAAACGCCGAGCGGAAACGTCTTGGCCAGGGTCCGCGATCCGGCCGGCTCGGCCGTCTCGATATAGGCCTGGACGACCGCCTGGAGGACCTGGCGTTCCCTCTCGGTGAGTTCTTCGCCTGGCATGTTACAAGTTCAAGAGACATAGCAATTTAGCCACTTTTGGCCGAAGTGGTCAAGGCGGGCACGATCTCATCGAGCTTGAGCCAGCCGGCTGGTGTGGCCATCACTCGTCCGTCCCGCTCTTCCAGCAGTCCCGCGGTCGTGGCTTCCCGCCGGACGCGGGCCAGATTCGGCTCGTCCAGCAACACACGCTCGATCCCCTCGACCGTGCGCAGGCCCAGATACGTGCGTTCTAGACGTACCTGGGCGGGCGTCAGGACTTCTCGCTCCGCCGTGGGATCGAGTCCCTGCAGCAGTCGCCGCTCGTACGCGGTCCAGGCCGAGACGTTCCAGCTGCGCTCACCGGCCCGATGTCGGTGCGCTGACGGCCCGAGTCCGGCGTACGCGGCGCCGGTCCAGTACGCGCTGTTGTGGCGGGATCGGTGGCCCGGACGGGCGTAGTTCGAGACCTCGTAATGCTCATAGCCGGCTGCCCCGAGGCGGTCATGGGCCATAAGGAACTCTTCGGCATACGTGTCGTCGGAACTCGCGCGGACCGTGTCTCGCTCCAGCCAGCGGGCGTAGGGCGTTCGCGGCTCGGCGGTGAGCCCGTATACGGAGAGATGGTCCGGCTCGAGGGCGAGCGCGGCGTCCAGGTCGGCGACGAAGTCGCTGCAGAGCTCAGGCGGGAGCCCGAAGATCAGATCGAGCGAGACGGATTCCATGCCCGCGTGGCGTAGCGCGTGCACGGCGGCGGCGCCTGCATCCACGCCGTGCGATCGGTGCATCCACGCCAGCACGTGTGCCTGGAACGATTGGATGCCAAGGGACACCCGCGCGATACCCGCTTCTTTCCACATGCGGGCCGCGGCGGGGGTAACGTCCTCTGGATTCGCCTCGAGCGCTACCTCTTGCGCGCCGGAAGGTCCGAGGAACTCGGATATCAGCCCGGGGATTACTTCCGGCGGCAGTAGCGATGGCGTTCCGCCGCCCAGGTACAGCGTCTCCACCGGCTCCGCGTCCCATTCGCCGGCGTCGCAGCGTAGACGGTGCTCGGCGACAACGGCGTCCAGAAACCGCGCCGCCGGAACGGCGCGCCGCACTGCGATCGCGAAGTCGCAATACGAGCAGCGGCGGCGGCAAAACGGGACGTGGATGTAGATGTGGCGCATTTCAAGCAATGTAGGCAAAGCAGGCGGTGATGGGCGATCTCAGGCAATGACGGGCGATGGCAGGCGTCGTCGCCCGTCATCGCCTGTCGCCGGCACTGGCCTACGCAGTCAGCATCCCCTCCGCCCGCCTGAACGCCTTCCCCGGCTCCTGAACCACGAGCCCGCGAATCTCAAGGGACGTCAGCAC
>JACQHC010000043.1 GCA_016199245.1 Gemmatimonadota bacterium
AAGCCGCCGGAGAAACCGGCGCGTCGGCCAGGCTGAGCATTCCGACGATCGCGGCGCGGTTATCTTTCGCGGCCCGCGCCCGAAAATCGGGAGTTCTGATGCTTCATTGCATGTGCCTCCGTGGCCCGGCGTCAGCCATCGTCGTTTTCTCATCGTTCGTCGTCGCCCTGTTGACGTCCGCGGTCGCGGCCCCATTGCGCGCCCAGGGCGACGGGTCCGTGCGCGCCGCCGCGGCCTCTATCACCGCAGACGACATCGCTCGCCGCGTCGCCATCATCGCGGATGATTCGATGCGCGGCCGCGCGACGCCCAGCCCGGAGCTGGACAAGGTCGCGACGTACATCGCGGGTGAATTCCGGCGCTCCGGCTTGAAGCCGCTGGGAGACGGCGGCGGGTTCGTGCAGCGCTACGATATCGAGCAGGTCAGGCTGGACACGGCCCGGTCGGGCGTCGTGGTGAGCAACGGCCCCACATGGAGGGTCGGCCGGGAGGCGGCGGTTCCGTTCTCGCGTTTCCTCGAGGGAACGGGGTCCGGCCCTGCGGTTCTGCTGAGCGGCTCCGGAGATCCAGCCACGCTCGCGGGGCGACGCCTGCGCGGCGCCGTCGTGCTGGCTGTCGTCCCCGTGACCCCGAACGGCGGCATGACGGGCTGGGGAAGCGTGCTCGTTACGGCGTTGGCGAGGAGCGGGGCAGCAGCGGTCGTCGCCGTGGCACCAGTGTCGGATTCAGTGTGGGCCTCCTACCGTGCCGTGCTCAACCGAACCACGCTGCGTCCCGGCTGGGAGCGGCCCGCCGGCACACCACTGGTTGTGGTGCGGGACCCCACCATCACGCCGCTGCTGGCGCTGCACGGCGTCGTGCTGGCGGACGCGCGGCGCGAGGCTGCTCTCAAGGCGACAGACCTTCCCAACCTCCGGTTGACGGTCACCGTGAGTCAGACCGCATCGTCGCGGTCCACGGGCCCCAATGTCGTGGGCGTGCTCGAAGGGAGCGATCCGGTGCTGCGGGGTGAATACCTGGTGTATTCCGCCCACATGGACCACGTGGGTGTGGCCAGCGGCGGCTCGTGCCGAGCGCAGGGGGCGGACTCGATCTGCAACGGGGCGGATGACGACGCATCGGGCACGATTGCCGTGGTCGAGGCCGCCGAGGCCTTCGCCGCGCTCCGGCCCGCGCCAAAGCGGTCCCTCATCTTTCTCACGGTGAGCGGCGAAGAGCGCGGCCTGTGGGGCAGCGAATACTTCGCCATGAAGCCGCCGGTCTCGATCGGGCAGGTCGTCGCCAACCTCAATGTCGACATGGTGGGACGGAACTGGAGGGACACCATCGTCGCGATCGGCAAGGAGCATTCGGACCTCGGCACCACACTCGCGCGGGTCAACGCGGCGCATCCAGAGCTCGGCATGACGGCGATCGACGACATCTGGCCGGAAGAACGGTTCTACTTCCGATCGGACCATTACAACTTCGCGCGCAAGGGCGTGCCCGTCCTGTTCTTCTTCAATGGCGTGCACGCGGACTACCACCGTCCGACCGATCATCCGGACAAGATCGATGCCGAGAAGGAATCGCGGATCGTGAAGTTGTTGTTCTTCCTTGGCCTCGACCTCGCGAACGCGGCCGAGCGGCCGAAGTGGAATCCGGAGAGCTACCGGCAGATCGTGGAGCAGGCCCGGCAGTAGCAGGGCGAGGGAGCCGAGCGTCCCTCACCCTGCTCCTGACCTTCTGTTCGCGGTTCGCTCGCTGCAACTTCCCGACCCAACACCACCCTCGGAGACTCCGGTGTCGAACGCGTGTTTCAACCACCGAGTCGCGACGTGGCTCCTTTTCGCGACGCTTCCCCTTGCGCTATTCGTTCCCGCCCCGGCACGAGCGCAGCAGTCCCGCGCCTCGGGGCTAGAGGTCCACGAAGCGACCATCACGGAGTTGCAGGCCGCCCTCGAGGCGCGGCGCGTCACGTCGGTCGAATTGGTGGACGCCTACTTCGCTCGCATCGCGGCATACGACCAGCAGGGACCCGCCCTGAACACCATGATCCGGCTGAACCCACGGGCACTCGCCGACGCCGCTGCGCTCGATGCCGAACGGGCCCGACAGGGCGCGCGCGGGCCGCTGCACGGCATCCCCGTGATCCTCAAGGACAACTTCGACACGCGCGACATGCCTACGACGGCTGGCTCGATCGCGCTGGCGGATGCCGTGCCGCCCGATGACGCGTTCGTGGTCAAGCGGCTGCGGGAGGCCGGTGCCATCATCCTCGGCAAGGCGAACATGCACGAGCTGGCAGCCGGCATCACGACCGTCAGTTCGCTGGGCGGACAGACGCGCAATCCGTACGACCCGCGGCGCTGTCCGGGCGGCTCGAGCGGCGGCACCGGAGCCGCTATCGCCGCGAGCTTCGCCGCGGTGGGCTGGGGCACCGACACCTGCGGCTCCATTCGGATCCCCGCGGCCTACGGGAGCCTCGTCGGTATCAGGCCCACACAGGGACTCGTGAGCCGGGACGGAATCGTGCCGTTGTCTCACACGCAGGACATCGGCGGCCCCATGGCGCGCACGGTCACCGATCTCGCCATCGCGCTGGACGCGACGGCCGGCCCGGATCCGGCGGACCCCATGACTCGCGCGCTCGAGGGACGCGCGCTCCCGCGGTTCACCGATTCGCTGCGCGCCGACGCGCTCCGCGGCGCCCGGCTCGGCATGTTGACCAACTACTTCACGAATACCGACAACGACGTGGCGCGGGTGGCCCGGGCCGCGATCGACTCGATGAAGGCACACGGCGCCGTGGTCATCGAGGTGACGATTCCCGGGTTCGACAGCCTCATCGCCGGGTCCCGCGCCGTGGATTTCGAGACCAAGTTCGATCTGATCGACTATCTCGCGGCGACACCCAGCGCGAAGGTGCGCTCCGCGGCGGACATTCTGGCGCGCGGGCTGCACCACACGACGCTCGGGAATCGGCTCAGGACCATTGATTCCGCTCAGGCGCTGGAGACTGAGGCGCATCGTGCCGCGCTGGCGCGGCAGAAGTTCGTACGCGACGTGGCGCTGAGCGTGCTCGAGACCATGCGATTGGATGCGCTGATCTATCCCACCATGCGCCAAAAACCCACGCTGGTCGGCGAGCCGCAAACGGGCATTACCTGCCAGCTCTCCGCCCACACGGGTCTCCCGGCGCTCACGGCGCCGGCGGGGTACACGCGGGACGGCCTGCCCGTGGGAATCGAATTCCTGGGGCGGGCGTTCGCCGACGCGCGGCTCGTGGCGCTGGCCTATTCGTTCGAGCAGTCCGGGCCCCGCCGCCGGGCGCCGGTAACCACGCCGCCGCTCGTGAATGGAAGGGCGCCGATGCCCGTGACATTCGAGGTCGTGGCAGGTAGGCCGGCACTGGCCGCGCGGGCCCGGTTCGCCTACAACACCGCGCGCAGTGAATTGAGCTATGACGTGCGAGTCACCGGCGCGCCGGCCGAGCAGGTTCTGGCCATCGTACTGCGGAGCGGGAGCCCCGAGCAGCCGGGCCCGATCGTGCAGCGACTGGTTGGACCCGGCATAACCACCGGATCCGGCACGATTTCACTCACCGGCGCGGATCGGGACCAACTCCTGGCAGAGAGGTTGT
>JACQHC010000042.1 GCA_016199245.1 Gemmatimonadota bacterium
CGGACGCCGCGGACCCCGTTCTGGGTGTGCAGAGCCTGATCCTGGTAGCCACCCCCGATCTCGACGACGCAGGTCGGCTTGCCTCTGGCGGTGGTGACCCCCGCCGTTGTGCCGGCGTACATCTGGGCCGGCCGGTACAGCAATTCCGAGAGGAATGCCCGAGAGAAGGCCTCGTCGTTCAGGACGTAGCAGTAATCCACCCAGGGGAACGTGCCTCCCGCGTGGATGTCCACGTAGTAGTCCAGCCGTTCGAGGAACGCATGGCTGATGGTCCAGGCCAGCTGCTCGGACAGCCAGCCATCGGGGCTGCCGGGGAAATTGCGGTTCAGGTCCAGCATGTCGACCGGCGTGTTGCGCGAGAGCGCGCCAAGCGCGAGCGGGTTGGCGACGGGCAGGAGGTAGATCGTGCCCGACAGCTCGCGCCGCTGGAGCGTGCGCCACACCTCGCGCAGAATGAGCACGCCTTCGAATTCGTCACCGTGAATCGTGGCCGAAATGCCCACGGTGGGCCCCGGCTGGTCGCCGTGCAGCACCAGCGTGGTCACGGTCAGGAGGTCGCCGCTGGCGAGCGTGCTCACGGGGAACGCCCGCCGTTCGCGACCGTCGCCAAGGTCCGTGACTGTCGGGGGTGGCGCAGTGCTCATGGTCTGCCTCTGGATTGACTCTGGAGTTATCGGGGCCCGAGGCGCTTCACTCGATCAGAGAAGGGGTGTCGAGCGCCCGCGGGAGATGTTGCCTTGCGCGAGGGATGTCAAGCGACGCCCGAGCCCAGAGCCACCCTCTTACTTCTCACTTCTCACTTCTTACCTTCTCCCCATGCTCTCGGTCACCTTCCTCGGCACCTCTGCTGCCCGGCCCACGGTCGAGCGCAACGTCTCGGCCACGGCCGTCGTGCGCGGGGGTGAGACGATGCTGTTCGAGTGCGGCGAGGGCACGCAACGCCAGATGATGCGCTACGGCGTCTCGTTCACGCTGTCGGACATCTTCATTACCCATTTTCACGCTGATCACTTTCTGGGGATTGTGGGTTTGCTGCGGACACTGGGGCTCCAGGGGCGCGAGGAGCCCATCCGGCTATACGGCCCCCGTGGCTCCAGGCGTGTCTTCACGCAAGCGCTGTCGCTCGGTGTGGAACGGGCGCCGTTCGAGGTGCAGATCGTGGAGCTCGGGCCGGGGGATCGAGTGCAACGGAAGGACTACGATATCGTGGTCTTTGCCACGGAACACGGTCGGCATTCCGTGGGTTACGCCCTGGTCGAGCACACGCGATTGGGCCGGTTCGATCCCGAAAAGGCGAAGGCCCTCGGTATCCCCGAAGGACCGCTGTGGGGGAGGATTCACAAGGGCGAGACGGTGGAATACGAGGTCGCCGGACCCGACGGATCAACGGTCCGCCGGTCCGCCGGTCCGTCCGAGCTCGTGGGCGCGCCCCGGCCAGGGCGAAAATTGGTGTATTCAGGCGATACCCGGCCCTGCAAGTCAGTCGTCGAGGCCGCAGCGGGCGCGGATCTCCTGATCCACGAGGCCACGTTCGGCAGCGAGGAGAAGGAGCGGGCGGTGGAGACCGAGCATTGCACCGCGCTCGAGGCTGCTCAGGTGGCGCTCGCGGCCCGCGTACACCGGCTCGTTCTCAACCACCTCAGCGCGCGCTACTCGGCGGATTCCAGCGTTCTGCTTGATGAAGCGCGTGCGGTGTTTCCGCACACCATCGTAGCGAAAGACGGGATGGTGATCGACGTGGCATTCCCTGAGTGAGCTGACCCTCCGCCCCTGATGGCCACGCTCGAAGCTCGCTGTCCGAGCTGCACCACCTTGCTTCCGTCCGAGGCGGACTACTGCCCCAAGTGCGGGGCAGGGGTCCAGCGGCTGCAGAATGCCGAGGGTGGCGACTCGGCGCTCGCCGCTCTGGAGCGGGCCGTGGGGTCGCAATACAAGGTGATCCGCCTGCTGGGCCGCGGTGGAATGGGCGCCGTGTACCTGGCGCGCGAGCGGGCACTGGACCGCATGGTGGCGATCAAAGTGCTGCGCGTGGAGGCGAGCGATAGCGAGGGCTCGGAGCGGTTCCTTCGTGAGGCCCGCACGGCTGCGCGCCTCACCCACCCCAACATCGTCCCGCTCCACACCTTCGGCGAAGCCGAAGGCTTGATGTACTTCGTGATGGGCTTCGTGCAGGGCGAGTCGCTCGGCGAGAAGCTGAAGCGCGAAGGACGGCTCGACCCGGATGAAGTACGGCGGATTCTCGCTGATGTAGCGGCGGCACTGCATTACGCGCACGAGCGCGGCGTCGTCCACCGCGACATCAAACCGGACAACATCCTGATCGACGACGAGACTGGCAACCCCATGCTGGCGGACTTCGGCATCGCGCGGTCCGCGGCCGGAGGACGGACCCTCACGGAGCTGGGCACGACGCTCGGCACGCCACACTACATGTCGCCGGAACAGGCGGCTGCCGAGCGGGACGTCGACGGGCGGAGCGATCTCTACTCGCTTGGTGTCGTGGGCTACCAGATGCTGGCGGGACGGTGCCCGTTCGAGGGGGCCACCGCGCGGGACGTCATGATCCAGCACATCTCCAGGGAACCCCTCCCACTCAAGGCTGTCGCGCCGACCGTACCGGACGACCTGGCCGACGTGGTCGCCCGGCTGCTCGAGAAGGATCGGGACAAGCGGCTGGCCGACGGCCGCGTGCTCGGTGAGGCGCTGCGCGGCGGCATCGAGGGCGAGGAATGGATGCCGGAAGACCTCGAGGGCCTGGTGACGGAGGCGCGGCCGGCTCCGTGGCTTGCGGCCGGATCGCTGTACGTGTCCTACGGGGCGGCCATGCTTGGTGACTGGTGGACAGCGGCGGGATGCGTGGCGCTGGGTGGGCTGTTCGCAGTTCTGCCCGTGGTGCAGCGTCGCGCGCGCAAGCTGATGAAGTACAGCTGGCGCGCGATTCTTCCCCGCATCCTGCGGAAACCCAATTGGTGGACTACATGGTGGCCTCGGAGTTTGCGCGCGCGCGACGACCTGTGGGATCGGCTGCCGGAGGAGGTACGGCGGTTCCGCGCGGCGTACGGTCCGGCGATCGCAGGAGTCCTGCTTGCTCTTCCCGTGTTCGTCAGGGCCGGGTGGGGAGATCCGTCCATCTGGTGGTTCCAGTTGGGCCTCCCGCTTGCTGTGTTGCCCGGCGGGGCAGGAGCGGGCGTGCTCGCCTGGCGCGCTATACGGCTGCAGCGCTGGGGCAGGCGTGTGGGGCTCAGACCGGGCGAGGTGACGAGGTTAATGGAGGAGGGAGACAAAGCGGCGATCTGGAAGAAGCCGCATATCCAGCGCCTCCTGGGTCCCCCGACTTCGGCAACTGGCGCTGATGTTTCGCGGGCCCCACGATCACCGGCTGAGTACGTGGAGGCACTCACTGCCGCTGCGGCGGCGCTGGAGGGTCCTGCGCGGGAGCTGGCCAGGGAAGCGGCCGGTGCGGGACGGGACGTCCTCGAGGCTATGGAAGAGCTGGACCGGCAGATCGCACAGCTGGCGTCCGACGCCGACCCGGCGGAGCGAACCGCTCTGGACCAGAAGCTCAAGGCGCTCGGTGAGCCCATGGCTCACGAGATGGAGGCGAGGCGGCGAATGCGACGCCTGTTGGAGGAGCAACTGCAGCTCGCCCAGAGCCTCGCGGTCCAACTGGAGGCGGCACGGGACCGGCGGGCCCATCTTGCCGACATCCTCAAGACGCTCTGCCTCCAGATCGCCAACCTCAAGGCACATCATCGGGACGCGTCGTTCGACTCGGCTCAAGTGAGCGGTCGGATCCGCGCGGTCACGGACGACGCCAAGCGGTACCTCGAAGCGTCCGACAGCGTTGCGCGGATGCTCGAGCCTCCCGCCGGCCCGTGAGCGAGGAGTGAGGGAAGAGAGACGTGGGAAGGGATCACTTCTCACGTCTCTCTCTCAGGCCTACTGGACGACGATGCTCCCCCGCATGCCGGACGTCGCGGTCCCGTGGATGGTGCAGAAGTAGTTGAACGTGCCGGTGTTCGAGAAGCTGCGCGTGAACGTGCCCGAGTTCTGCGTCGGCGAGTTGCTCGTGCCGCTCGTTTCTGTCCAGGTCACGTTGTGCTGGTTCGATCCCTTCCACTGCCACATGACGGTCTCGCCGGCGGAGATCGTCCTGGTCATGGGGTTGAAGACGTCGTCTGCGACCTCGACCAGTTTCTCGCCGTTGGGGCCCGTGGCCTCACTGCAGGCTGCGAGAAAGAGCGCGGCACTGATGGCGAGCGCTGCGAGAGAACGACGGACGGAAAGACGCATAGAGACCGCCTCCCAGTTGATGTTGGGGTGAGTAGCTGGACCCTGAATTGTATTCCAGAGTCCGCCACGAGTTCCGGAAGAGGTGTGAGGGTGAGGGGTAAGGGGCGGCACCGCCGTATCTCTCATTCACAGGTTACCCCCGTCCGCCTTCTTGTCCTGCGGGTTTACAGTCCGTCCTGCGTCGTCTATGTTCCGTGTCCGCCTTAGGGGGCTGTAGCTCAGCTGGGAGAGCGCCTGGATCGCACCCAGGAG
>JACQHC010000047.1 GCA_016199245.1 Gemmatimonadota bacterium
CGAGGGGATGGTGGTGTCGCTGACCAGTGATCGCAGTGCCCCGGAACCAGGCGAGGTACCCCTCAGCGCGGCAGGGACCGGGTCGTCCGAAATCCGCTCCAGCGGATTGGGTCGGGCGACCGTGACGGCGGCGAGCCCGCCCCTCGTGGCAGGCCAGGTCGTCGTGTCATTCGGGTTCCCCTGGGCGTTCTTGATCTCGGCGGTCCTGGGTGGGTTGGCGGGCGCTCTCGCCCGGGAGGGGTGGTTCAGGTTCCGGAGGCAGGAGGCCGTGTCGCCGGGGAAGCTCGTCGCGAACGTTGTCACCGGCATACTGATCGGGTGCATCACGGCGGTCCTGTATGCCGTTGGCATCAACGTTTTAGACGTCGAGCCGGCCGCGAAGCGGGGGGAAGCCATCGTGTTCGGCATCAGCGCACTGGGTGCGATCGGCGGGTTGACGGTTTTGAAGAAGCTCGTCCCGCACGCCACTGAGCAGCCGTCGGGAGGCTAGCAGTCACGACGGAGATCATGGCATGAAATCCCACGGACGGACCGCCGATGTCGATGGACCTGTGGGAACCCTGAACACCGTTCGGGCGAACGACCGCGCTACGAAGCGATCTCCAGGCCCGCCTTGCGCAAGCCCTCCATCAGATGCCCGACCAGCTGCGCGTCGTGCCATAGCCCCAGCAGTTCCGCCCCTGACCGGGCGAAGTCTTCCTTTTGGGCGAGCAGATCCCGCAGGGCGGCTCGTGCCGCCGTGAGCTCACCGAGCTGGCCATGGGCGGCGGCAAGCGCCAGGCTGGTCCAGAAGACCTCCGGCGCGTTGGCCTTGACGATCTCGTCCACCGCTGAGCGGTAGTTGGCCAAGCGGTACTCGTTCAGGCCGAGGACCAGTTCGTACCAGCGGGGATGATGAGGATTGAGCGCCATCGCCCGACGAATGAGGGAGCAGCCGCGTTCCCAGTTGCCCGTGAACGCGATGAGGAAGATGGCCTCGTTGCTGGTGTCGAGCGGATTGAGGGCCACGGCGCGCTCGGCGGCGCTCAGGCAACCCGCCGTCTCCTTGCGGAAGAACAGGACGACGGCCAGGGCCTGCTGCGCCAGCTGGTTGGACGGGGCGATGTCCACGGCACGGCGGGCGGCGGTGAGCGCCCGATCGAGCGAGCCCGGCCGCGGGTTGAAGCCATGGGCATATTCGTGGGAGTAGACCCACGACAGCATCGCCCAGCAATCGGCGTTGGCCGGCGCCTGTTCGACTGCCCGCTCCAGTGCCGCTCGTGCCTCAGCGTGCTCGACCGGGGTCAGGCGGTGGTGATACCCGAAGCCGCGCATCAGCGCTTCGTAGGGACCGAGTTGGCCAGGGTCTCTGCCTCGGACGGCGTCACTGATGCTCCGGGCGAGCACGCCGAAGCGGTCGCCGCAGGTGGCAACGATGCGGGCGACCAGGTCGTCCTGCAATTCGAACGCCGTTTCCGGACTGAAGGTGCGCTCGTAGTGCTCGGCCCACAGATGGGCAGCGGTCGTCGCATCGATGAGCTGGACCGACACGCGCAGTCTCGTCCCGGCCTGGCGCAGGCTCCCCTCCATGACGTAGCGCGCGCCGAGGGCGCTGCCCGCATCCCGCACGCTGACCGCCGCCCCGGCGTAGCGCTGCGCAGCGCTGCCTGCGACGACGCGGAGGTAGGAGAAACGCGACAGCCCCGTGACGATTCCGTCGGTCAGCCCGTCGGCCAGGGCCGTCAGCTCCGGGTTAGCACCGCTGTCCCTGAACGGCAGCACCGCCACCCAGAATCCCTCCTGAGCCCGGACCGCGCCCGAATCGGTCGGCGCCGTCGAAGCGGCCACCGCCGCCCCCGGGACGGCCGGGCTGGTCAACGCCTCGCGCCAGGCCGGCACCGAGGGATACCGGTCGGCCGGGGCCTTGGCCAGCGCCTTCTCGATCGCACCGGCCACGTGGGCGGGCAGCCCGGGGCGCGTGGTCCTGAGCGGCGGCACCGGGTCGAGCGCGTGGCGGGCGATCACGGCCGCCACCGACGGCCCCGTGAACGGCGGCTGCCCGGCGAGCATCTCGTACAGCACGCAGGCGAGACTGTAGAGGTCGCTCCGCGCATCGACGGCCTCCACCCCCGACGCCTGTTCCGGGCTCATGTAGAGCGGCGTCCCGATCGCCAGGCCCGTCTGCGTGAGCTTTGCTCCCCCGGCTGAGGTGACCGCCCGCGCGATGCCGAAGTCCGCCACCACCGCATGGCCCCGCTCCAGCAGGATGTTCTCGGGCTTGATGTCGCGATGAATCACGCCGCTGGTGTGCGCATATGAGAGGGCATCGCCCACTTCTTGCGCGATCCGAAGTGCGTCGTCTACCGAAAGCTGTTTCTCACGGTCCAGCCGGCCGCGGAGGGACTCCCCCTCCACGTACGGCATCACGTAGTAGAGGAATCCGCCGGCCTCGCCCGAGTCGTACAGCGGCAGGATATGCGGATGCCGGAGGTTGGCCGTCGTGGTGATCTCGCGCAGGAAGCGCCCGTGCCCCAGGGCCGCGGCCAGCTCGGGCCGCAACACCTTCACCGCCACCATGCGCTGATGCTTCAGGTCCTCGGCGAGATACACCGTCGCCATGCCCCCGGCGCCGAGCTCCTGCGCGATACGGTACCGGTCGGCAAGCGCCGCGCTAAGCTGCGCGACCACGTCAGCCACGGAGACCGTGCGCCGTTCTGGCGCTCCGCCGTTCCGCCGACTTCGCCATGGGGGGGTGGTGGAGGTTGGCGGTGGTCGTGATCCCGCGCAACCGCTCGTGGCCGTGCGACGCCAGCAGTTCGGGGCGCAGGACTTTCAGCGCCACCTTGCGCCCACCTGAGTCAGCTTCCTCGACGGCCTGTTCCAGGCGGTCTTCGCTGTTGATGTCGGTGATCATTGAGGAGGCGCAACCCCTCTGCCCACCAGTCGGACGATTTCGATGGCGCGGTGCAGGTCAAACTCGGCAAACTCCGAGGGGCGGAGAACCGGTCGGAGCGCGCCTTCAATCTGAGCAGCCAGTTGCCCCATTCGTTCCTCCGACGTGTCCACCGCGGCGGTCCCCGGAATCTTGACTTTTCGCCGCACCAGGGCCAGCAAGGCGCCATCGTCGGGCTTCAGGACGCCTCGGCGCGCGAGGTGGTCCAGGTCGAAAAAGTCGCGGATGGCCACGTCACGCCGGCACAACGCCGCGCGCAGTTTCTCCGCCATGGCCTCGTCGCGGGACAAACACCGGACGCGAAATGGCGGCACCAGGGGTTGGCGGGTGAGCGGGTGTTGCAACAGGGTCTGCGCCGCCCCGTGGTGCGGATCCGTGAGGAGCGGCTCGCGCAGCCCGACCTCGATGCTGATGGACTGCGCCTGCCCATCCAGCACAGAGCGGTATCCAAGGGTCGTGATGTATCGGGTGGACTCGTTGGCGCCGCGCAACGGCGTGATCAGCTGGAACGCCGGCAGGGCGCGCGGGAGAGCCGCCACCGCCTTCTTGAGGCGATCCGACTCGCGCCGGCGGTCGGCCCGCGATGCCTCGAGGGCCGTGGAGATGGTGAAGTCCAGGTCCTCGCTCAGCCGGAAGAAACCGGCGTGGATCTTGGACAGCGCCGTGCCACCCTTGAACGTCAGCCCGTGGTGTTGGTCCCCGAGGTACTCGAGCAGGACGCTGGCGAAATAGTCCTTCTCGATCTGCTCGGGGAGGAATTCGGTTCCGGCGGCGGTAAACCGCACGGCGTTGGCCAGGAAGGCCGGATCGTTTTCATGCCAGCGGATGGCCACTGGTCACGCCTCGCCGTTCAGCACCACACCCCACCGCTGGTCCACCGGGCCGCGTTTTCGGGCGGTGGGAATCCAGGGTATCGGGCTGGACGTTCGCGGCACCCGTCGCTCGATCTTTTGCAACAGCGCGGGAAGAACGTCCGCCCGTTCCAGCAGCGCGCCCAGCCGCCGCAGCGTGCCGGTGTCGCCGTAGGTGAGGGCGATCGCGACCAGGTCTCTCCCGTCTACCCGTTTCGTCTTGAGGTCTTCCCGAATCCAGCCATACGCGCGGGGCAGGCCGTTAAAGCGGGACCAGTCATACACGGCATCCACCAGCGTACGGCCGCGGGATGAATAGACGGCAACGGTTCCCTCGGCCCCGCGTTGTTCCTCGACCTCACCAAGCCGGCGGTCGGCGACCTTGATCAAGGTGAGCTGGACGGCGCCGACCCGCCGGGCGCCGGAGATCCGGTTGTTATACGCGTAGAGCCGGTTCGGCACCTGGTTGTCGAAACCGTACCGGAGGAATGCGTTGGGTCCGCAGATCTGATAGCGTCCGCGCCGGTCCTCGATCAGGGCGTTGAGGGCCTGGACCGGATCCGGGCTCCACAGCCCCCCGAGCGGGAGCCGAGGGGGGACGAGGTACAAGCCGCGCCGGACCCGAGCGACCAACCGGCCGCGCGACAGGCGGCGAAAGAGCTCGCGCTCCTGGCTTCTGGTAAGTCCAAGCGGAACAAGGAGTTGTCCAGTGCGGACTGTGCTCCATCCGCGCATTTGCGCATAGGCAAGCAGGCGTGTTTCCAGCGCGCCGAGGGCCGGTTTCATGCTCGCATTCTATTTCTCGTAAATGGCGTGTCAAGCCATTTGTGAGAAATAGAATACGAACCCGGGCTTGCTCTCTTCAATCCCCTGTCGAGGGATCTTCGCGAAACACCATACAGCCAGCGGGCAATTGCATTTCCGGCAAATTGCCTGTCAGGCAATCAGACCGAAATGGAATTGCCGGGGCTACACCGTGATCTCCCCGCTCATCAGGCGCGGCAACAGCAGGTCGCGGGCGGCGCGGAGTTTTTGGTTCTGCTCCAGCAGGTTTGCCACCTGCCGGAACACCGGCAGGACGGCGAACCCCGCCAAAGGCCACCACCGGGATCAACAGCTCCCATTTCGCGTCCCACTGCGCGGCCCGGATCTCTCGCCAATCAAACACGCCGGTTGCGTGAACCTCGCGCCGCAGCCTCGTCGGGTCTTCCCGTACCAGCGGCCGAAACCGTGTTTGCAGCCGGCGACGCGTTGCCCTCGTAGATGACCTTACGGCCCGGGCCCACCCGCAATCCTCCTTTCCACCGTCGCCCACCCGGCGTCTATGGGCTGTCCCGGCCGGTCCAGATCAATCAGCAGGGGTGCGTGGTCTGACGGAACAGGCTTGCCCTTCCGCGCCTCGCGGTCGATCTCGGCCCACACTGTCCGCGCGGCTAGCGTCTGCGTCACCAGCAGGTGATCGATCCGCATGCCGATGTTCTGGTGAAAGCACCCGGCGCGATAATCCCACCAGGTGTAGCGCTCCGGCTCGGGATGATGCAGGCGATACGCGTCCACCAAACCCCAACGGTGGAGCCTGGCGACCGCTTCCCGCTCCAGCGGAGAGACGTGCGTCCCGCCATGCGCGGCGTTCGGATCCCAGACGTCGGCGTCTTCCGGCGCGACGTTGAAGTCGCCGCCGAGCACCAGCGGCTCCGTGGGATCCGCCGAGTCCTCGAGCCAACGCACCAGGAGCCGGTACCACACCAGCTTGGCCTGGTAGAACGTTGACCCGACGGTCCGGCCGTTCGGCGCGTACACGCACACCACCCGGACGCCACCGCAAACACCCGAGATCATCCGCGCCTCGGCCAGGGGGTCCTGGTCCCCCTGGTCCAGGGCGGGAGGCGGTCGCAACAGCTCGCCGAAGTTGGAGACCACCCGCTCTATCCCGACCAAGCTGGCGATCGCTACGCCGTTCCACCGGCCTTCACCGTGATGGGCCAACTCGTAGCCGGCCGCGCGGAACCGCGCGACCGGTGCGTCCCCATCCGCCAGCTTGGTCTCCTGCATCAGCAGCACGTCCGGCCGAGCCCGGTCGATCCACCAGAAGACCTTCTCCAGCCGCGCCTTCAGCGAGTTCACGTTCCAGGTCGCTATCCGCACGGCGATGCCCCGCGGCCCGGCATCACCTGCTTCCGGCGGCCGCCGCTCTGGGAGCTTGGGGTCCGGCCACCCGCCGTTTCTCCCGCTCCTGCAACTCCAGTGGAACCCCTGCGGTGATCCAGGAGGGCGCGGGCTCGCGCTTCAGGTAGTGGCCGAACCACTCGAGAATCCGGCGGTGGTAGTCAATCTGGTTCGCCTTCCTGGTGAAGCTGTGGTTCTCGCCCTCGTAAACCAGGAGGACCATCTGCTTCCCCGCCCGCCGCGCGAAGTTGTAAAACTCCGTCGCCTGAAAGAACTCCACCACGCCGTCCTTGTCGCCGTGCGCCATGAGCAGCGGTGTCTCCATCTCCTGCACCTTGTGGATCGGCGAGTTGCGGTGGTGCGCCTCGGGGTCCTCCCAGTAGGGCACCTCCATGCGGGCCTGGCCAGTCTCCCAATGGTCCGCCTCGGCGTTCCCGGGCGTCCAGTGGATCTGGCCCATGAAACTCACGAAGTCCGTAAGCGGCGCCCCTGCCACCGAGGCGGCGAACAACTTGGTCCGCGTCGGGATGAAGGTGGCGGTGTACCCACCCCAGGAATGCCCGATCAAGCCCACGCGCGCCGAGTCCACCAGGCCCATCGCCACCACCCGCGCCACCGCCGGCCGTAACGTCTCCAGCACGCTCACGCCGGGGTCCCGCGCCCGGAACACGATGTCCGGCAGGAGCACGAAGTAGCCGGCTTGAGTCCAGGCGGCAAAACTGTAATAGCGCCGCTCGCTCGGCACGTCGAACTGGTGGGCCCCAGATGAGAGGATCTCGTAGGTGTAAACGATCATGGGGTACTTGCGCGACGGATCGTGATTGGCGGGATAGAGCAGCACGCCCTGGAGTGGACGGTCACGCTCGTTGCGGAACTCGATCAGCTCCATCCGGGTCCACGCATAGTCGGCCAGGAACGGATTGGTGGCGGACAGTTGACGCGGATTCCTCAGGTCAAGACCAGCCGCAAACCAGTCGGGCGAATCATCTCGTGTCTCGGCGCGATAGATCAGCACGTTGGCGCTGTCTGCTTTGGCCAGGCCGGACAGCAGGCGATCCACCAGGAGCAATCGCTCGGGCGATCTGCCCGGAAGGATTCGGGCGTAACCTCGTTGCTCACTCCACTCACCGTGGAGCGAGAGGTAGAGCGGCGCCGCGGGATCGAACGCGTCGCGCTCGCGATCGAGATCCACCACACGGTGCACCAGTTTCTCGCCCGCGCCGTCGGTCAGGCGGGTGGCGCCGGAGCCGTCAGGAGACACCCGCCACACATCAAACTCGTCGTACAGGAACACCGCGCGATCGCCGTCCAGCCACCCCCCCACGCCCTGGGGCGGGAGCTGGTCGGTCGGCGTGTCGTACGCCGTGTCGGCAAACGCGGCTGGAAGCGTCCCGGTGAGATTCGCCCGCGCACCGGAGCGGAGGTCGTGGCTCCAGTAGTCCTTGCCGTCGAACGAGAGGAGGTAGCGGCCACCGGGACTCTCCCAGCTATAGCGCACTTTCTCCAACACCCGGGAGCGACGGCCGGTGGCCAGGTCAACCGTCCACAGGTCGTAATACGGCCGGCCGAACTTGGTGCCCCAGGCGTACGGTGCGCGGACGCGTTCGGTGCCGGTCCTCCAGTCATCGAGCACGGACGCGTCTTCGGCCAGGTCCGTACCCACGTGGATCAATCGCCGCGCATCGGGCTCCCACACCGCGAGCAGCGTGCGCCGCGCGGTGGCCTGCGCCCGCGCCTTCTGCTGGGGAATGATGTAGACGTCGGCGGTGTGCCAGATCTGCATCGCCGCCAGGTCATCCGCCTTCTTGGCGGAGGAATCGGGTTTGGTCTTGGCGGAATCGGCTTTGGTCGTGGAATCGGCCGCGGCGGTGCGGGTCGAGTCGGGAACCGGCCTCAAGCCAACGGCCAGGCGGCGACCATCGTCCGACCACGCGGGCCGGCGGTGTTCCACCACTTCCAGCGTGTCGGGCACGCCGAGTGAGCCGGGATCCAGCTCCAGACGGGCGGGCTCACCGATAAGGCCGCGCCACGCGAGCAGGGTGTATTTGCTGCCGGGCTTGCTCGCGGGACCGGCGGAGCGGAGCGCGGCGAGGTCGGCGGCTTTTTTCCGCCAGGCAAGCTGCCGGTAGACCGAGGCCGACGCGTCGAGACTCTGGAGCCGGCCAGTCACGGCATCCAGCACCTGGACGCCGTTTCCACCGTCGGCGCCGGTGGCGATGGCCGCGGCCAGCAGCGAGCCCTGATCGCTCCAGGCGAATTCACTCACGTTCCCCACGGTCAACTCGGTACCGCGCGAGAGATCGAGGATCCTGAGGTCGGCGCCCTTTCCCTTGGGCTCCTCCGGCGGGTAGCCGTGGAGCGCCAGGAAGCGGCCGGTTGCGTCGAACGCCCGTGCCTGGGTGTTCGGGAAGCTCCGCTCGGCGCCGGCGCCCAGGTCGAGCAGACCTGCGCCATTGCGGACCGGCTTCTTGTCCTTCTCGAGGTTCTCCCTCTCTTCCGGCGCCATGCCGACGGCCCAGCTAAGCCACCGGCTGTCCGGCGAGTAGGTAGGGTCCGATCCCCAGGCCGCGGTGCGAGTGGAGTCGAGGTCCATCCGACGGATGCGCAGCTCGGCCTTCTCGTCCACGCGGGTTACGGTGTAGGCGATCCAGCGGCCGTCGGGTGAAACCCGGGCCGGCCCCAGGGTTTCGAAACGCCCGTAGTCCTTGGGCTCGACGATCGGTTTGGCTTGGGCGGCGAGCCGTCCAGCCGGCACAACGGTAAGAGCGAGCGGGGCAAGCAGCGCCACGAAGGCGAGTCGAAACATGGTCATGGAAGACCCCAGCCGGGGGAGATGCAGCCAAAACTAGCTCGCGGGGGCTGGGCCGTGTTGCCCGCGTGAAACACCGTTACCCGGTCAACGCGAAGAATGGCGAACAACTTGTCACTGAACCTCCTCCTCGGCGACCTCGTCGTCGGGTACGTAGGCCATGTAGCGGATCCAGGCGCGCGCATGCGCTGACCGTTAAGGGTTTCTTCAGCGGGCGGTCAGAGCCACCTCATGGCTATTTGGCCATTCTGCCAAAGAGCAAGGGGGCCGAATGGACGCCAGGACGCGTACGCACTACCGACACCGAGCGCTGGTCATGAAGGCGCTCGCGCATCCCACGCGACTGTTCCTGGTCGACCGGCTTGCTGAGGGCGAGGCCTGCGTCTGCGACCTGACCGCACTGGTCGGGGCCGACGTGTCCACCGTCTCGAAGCATCTCTCCGTCTTGAAGAACGCGGGCGTCGTGGCGGACCAGAAGCGGGGGAACCAGGTGTTCTACTCGCTCCGTGTACCGTGCGTGCTCAACTGGTGCGCGTGTGTGGAAGGCGTCCTCGAGGCGGCGGCACGAGAGCGGCTCCGGGCCGTCTCATAGCGCGCGCCGAGGTTCGGAGCGTGGAGGCACACGGTATGTTCTGGAAACGGGAATGGAAGGCGCTGGTACTCATCACGGGCGGCTTCTTGACCAGCTTCTATCTCCCGGTCGAGGGCCTCGCCGCGGCCCTGGTGCTGCCGGGGCCGGTGGTCGAGTCACTGGCGTTGGCCCGGTGGTACGCGCGCGAGCACGTGCTGCTCTGCCTGGTACCCGCGTTCTTCATCGCGGGAGCGATCGGCGTCTTCGTAAGTCAGGCTGCCGTGATGAAATACCTCGGTGCCCACGCCAGGAAGGTGCTGGCGTACGGCGTAGCCTCGGTCTCCGGGACGATCCTGGCCGTCTGTTCCTGCACGGTGCTCCCGTTGTTCGCCGGAATCTACAAGCGCGGCGCGGGACTCGGACCCGCCACCGCGTTTCTGTATTCGGGGCCGGCGATCAATGTGCTGGCCATCATCCTCACGGCCCGCGTGCTGGGGTTCGAGCTGGGCGTGGCGCGTGCGGTCGGGGCCATCGCCTTCAGCGTGGTGATCGGCCTGCTCATGCACCTGCTTTTCCGGCAGGAGGAGAGAGCGAAGGCCGAAGCGCAGGCGACCATGCCGGAACCGGAGGTCGCGAGGCCGCTGTGGCAAAACGCGGTGTTCTTTGCGGCCATGATCGCGATTCTGGTGTTCGCCAACTGGGGCGCGCCGGCCGCGGCGTCCGGGACCTGGTACACGATCTATTCGGCCAAGTGGTACCTGACGCTCCTGGCTGCGTTCCTCCTCGGCGGCGTGCTGATGGCCTGGTTTCAAGCCGGGTGGCGCCGTGTGCTCATTCCCGGTTTGGCCGTCGCCGGCACGGGCCTCGGGTTCCCGGCGGCGCCGCTCGTGCCGTTCACGGCGGGCGTGGTGGGTCTGTCGGTGGCCACTGCCACGGACGACGGCGAGCTGCACGAGTGGTTTGAGGCTACCTGGGGGTTTGCCAAGCAAATCCTGCCGTTGCTGCTGCCCGGCGTGCTCGCGGCCGGCCTCTTGCTCGGGCGTCCGGGTCATGAGGGCATCATCCCATCCCGGTGGATCGCCGCCGCTGTGGGAGGGAACTCGGTAGTCGCGAATCTGTTCGCGTCCGTCGCGGGCGCCTTCATGTACTTCGCCACGTTGACCGAAGTGCCGATCGTCCAGGGCCTCCTGGGGAGCGGCATGGGGAAGGGACCTGCGCTGGCGCTGCTGCTCGCCGGGCCGGCGCTGTCGCTACCGAACATGCTGGTCATCCGGAGCATCATGGGTATGAGGAAGACGGTGGCGTTTGTGGGACTGGTCGTGATCATGGCGACCATCACCGGTCTCGTGTTCGGCGCGCTGGCCTGAACCCCCGTGGCGTTCTTGCGAGGTGATGCGGTGGGATTGGCCGCCTCAGAGACGGGCAAGAGGACCCGCAGGCATGCGGGACTTGGAGGAATCGTGGAGATCCGCATCTTTGGACCCGGGTGTGCGCGCTGCCATCTGCTCGAGGAGCGCGTGCGAGAGGCGCTCGCCGAGCTGGGAACAGCGGCGACGATCACGAAGGTCGAAGACATCATGGAAATTGCCGCGGCTGGAGCGCTGCGAACGCCAGCGATGCAGATCGATGGCCGGTTCGTGCTTCAGGGGCGGGTGCCGGGCGTTCGTGAGTTGACGTCCCTGCTGTCCAAGCCCTTCGCCGCTACGTCGTGAGGGTGGCGCCAATCTGGAGGTACTATGTCGCAGACCGATGACAAGCTCAAGGCGACCGTTCGCGAGAAGTACGCCGGGCGCGCGCTCAACGTCGTTCAAGATGGATGTTGCGGCGGGGACCAGTCGTGCGATCCGATCACGGCTGACCTCTACACCGAGAGTGAGGCGGCCGCTATCCCTGAGGACGCGGTGCGGGCCTCGCTGGGCTGTGGGAATCCGTCAGCGTTGGCCGAGCTGAAACCCGGCGAGGTTGTGCTCGACCTCGGTTCCGGCGGTGGCATCGACGTGCTGCTCTCGGCCCGGCGCGTGGGGCCCACGGGCAAGGTGTACGGGCTCGACATGACCGAGGAGATGCTCGCCCTGGCCCGGGAGAACCAGCGCAAGGCGGGAGTGACCAACGTCGAGTTCCTGCTGGGCGACATCGAGCGCATTCCGCTGCCCGAAGCGTCGGTGGACGTGATCATCTCGAACTGCGTGATCAACCTGGCGGCCGACAAGGACCGGGTACTGCGCGAGGCCTTTCGGGTGCTGAAGCCCGGTGGCCGATTCGCCGTGTCGGACGTCGTGGTGCAGGGCGACATTCCAGCGGAGATCCGACGCAACGTCGAGCTGTGGATCGGGTGCCTCGCGGGGGCGCTGGAGGAGCGGGACTACGTCGCGAAGCTCACGCGTGCAGGGTTCGTGAGCGTGAGTCTGGAGCCGACGCGGGTTTACCGGGCTTCTGACGCGCGGGCGTTCCTGGCCCAGGCGGGTCTTGACGCGGATGCGATCACGCCCCAGGTGGACGGCAAGTTCTTCAGCGCGTTCGTGCGGGCGACGAAACCGGCCTCCTAAAACAGCCGCGGGATTCTCTTGTTACCAGGGGCAGCGCCCATCGGGGCGGCCCCGGTGTTACACCTCGAGCGTCCTCGCGGCGCGCTCGTAGTCCTCCGGGCGGACGTACAGCACGTAGCCGTAGCCGCCGCGTCCGTCCGCGACACCACTTGAGGCGTACACGTTGACGCCGGCTCGATACAGCCGCTCGTGCACGCCGGCCAGGGAGCCCAGGGCGTCGTCTCCCTGGACCAACAAAGCGGAATGTGGGCCGTCTAGCGCGAGGTTCGCCTTCTTCGCGGCGTCTGTCAGCCGAGCGCTGCTCTCGGGAAAGAGCGTGAGCTGGGCACGCATCGGTCCCGTGGGCATGGCGGTGAAGGCGAGGAGGTTGATCCCCAGCTCAGCGAACTGCGACAGCAGCCTGTACGCCTCGCCGGGCTCGTCTTTGACGGTGGCGTAGAAGTAATCCACTCGGCGAATCGTGAATGCCATGAGGTGCTCCGGCGATGAGGCTATGCGCGGCACGACGCCCGGGCCGCGTGCTCCACACACTCTACTCTAATCACCGCAGCGGCGTCCGGAGCGTTTATAACCGCGGTTTCAGGAGTGTTTCAAGAGGGGTTTACGCGCTGCGCGGCGCCGCAGCTCTCTGAGCATGGCCAGAGTGAGCTTGCGACACCCGCACGCTTTCGCGTGAGCGAGGTGCCAGTCCAGACGCTGCCTCGGTGTCGGGTTCCGGGGCATCGGATGTCGTTTGTGCCACCTGGCGTTGATCACGACGGCCTCCTGCTCGTCGGCGAGGGCAGGCGAAAAGGCCTGCGGTCCAATAACGGCTGAAGTCTTGTGTCTCGTGTCTCCAAAAGCCAGCAGTCTTGGAGATTGCTCAGAGCTCGACCTGGACACCCACTTCGAGCACCTGCTCCGGAGGAATGCGGAAGAATGCCGTGGCGCGGGCGGCGTTGCGGGACATGACGGCGAATAACTTCTCACGCCAGCGGGCCATCCCGGGGCGCTCCGTGGACAGCAACGTCTCGCGTCCCAGGAAGAACGTCGTGCCTGAAACGACGACGTCGAGGCCGTGCGCCTTGCACTGTTCGAGCACAAAGGGAACGTTGGGATCCTGCATGAACCCGTACCGCGCGGTCACCCCGTAGAAGCTTTTCCCCAGCGCCTCGAGTTTCACGCGCTGGCTCTGTGGCACGTACGGCACCTCCTCGAATACGACGCTGAGGAACACGACCTTCTCGTGCAGCACCTTGTTGTGGGCGAGGTTGTGGACGAGCGCCGGGGGCGTGACGCCCGGGGTGCGCATCATGAAGACGGCAGTGCCCGGCACGCGCAAAGGTGGATCAGCTGCGATGTCCCCGAGGAGGACGTGGAGCGGAACGGAGTGCTCGAGCAGACGTTGCGCCAGGATCTCGCGGCCGCGCTTCCAGGTCGTCATGAGCGCAAACACTCCCGTCGCGACCACCAGGGGAAACCAGCCGCCCTGGGTGACCTTCAAGATGTTGGCGCCGAAGAAGCTCGTGTCCACGATGAAGAAGACCAGCGTCAGCAATCCGGCGGCGAGGCCGCCCCATCCCCATTTCTCGCGTTCGACGATGAAGAGCAGCAACGTGGTGATGACCATCGTGCTCGTCACCGCGACGCCGTAGGCGGCCGCGATCGCGCCAGACGATCCGAATCCGATCACCAGCGCGATGGTGGCGAACATGAGTCCCCAGTTGACGGACGGCATGTAGATCTGGCCGATCTCTTCCGACGAGGTGTGCTCGATCTCCATCCGAGGTGCGTAGCCCAGTTGGACCGCCTGACGGGTGAGCGAGTAGGCGCCCGAGATCACCGCCTGGGACGCGATGATGGCGGCCGCCGTGGCGATCACGATCAACGGCGCGAGCGCCCAGCGTGGAGCGATCAGGTAGAAGGGGTTGGCGGCCGCTTCGGGACTCCCCAGGAGGAGCGCGCCCTGGCCGAAGTAGTTGAGCAGGAGCCCCGGAAGCGCCACGGCAAACCACCCGATGCGGATGGGCCGTGCGCCGAAGTGCCCCATGTCGGCATACAGCGCCTCGCCACCTGTGACCACGAGAAAGACCGCGCCGAGAACCAGGAACCCCGCCCACCCGTTGTGGGCGAAGAAGGCGACGCCATAGGCCGGGTAGAGGGCGGCCAGGACCGACGGTTGTCTCGCGATCTCTTTGAGTCCCAGGACTGCAATGGTGGCGAACCACACGAGCACTACGGGGCCAAAGACTGCTCCCACACCGGACGTGCCACGCTTCTGAAACAGAAATAGTCCGGTCAGGATCGCGATGGTGATCGGGACGATGTACGGGCGGAACAGCGGTGTCGCGACCTCGAGCCCTTCGACGGCGCCCAGGACCGAGATAACGGGGGTGATCATCCCGTCGCCGTAGAGCAGCGCCGCGCCGAACAGCCCCAGCATGATGACGAGCCAGCGGCGTCCGCGGTTGGACTGACCGTCGGTCCCGATCAACGCCATGAGCGCGAGGATGCCGCCTTCTCCCCGGTTGTCGGCCCGCAACACGAACACCAGGTACTTGATCGAGATGACGATGACCAGCGACCAGAAGATGAGCGACAACACGCCGAGCACGTTCTCGGGCGTGGGAGGAACCGCGTGAGAACCGTAGAAGCACTCGCGGAGGGCGTAGAGGGGACTGGTCCCGATGTCCCCGTACACCACGCCGAGAGCTGCAACGGTCAGCGTGACGAGATAGCGTCCGCGGGGTCGGGCCTCGGACGCTGTGGTGCTGTGTACCACGGATGAAACCCGTTCGCCTGAACTGCGCGAACGCTATCTGCGGGTGTGTTAGAGCCGTGTTAGAGGAATGCAACTCACTCTGCGTTCAGGCGATATCCCACGCCAGCCTGCGTCGTCAACAGGCGCGGGCGGCCCGCTCGCTCCAGCTTGCGCCGCAGGTAGGTCATGTACACGCGCAGCCGCCCGGCATGCTCCTCCGAGCGGTCTTTCCACACCTCCGCGAGGAGCCGGCGGTGCGTAACGGTGCGACCCGCGTTCTTGGCTAAAGCGGCCAGCAGGTCGTACTCGGTGGGTGTGAGGCGCACCTCCTCGCCATCGAGGTGCACCCGCCGCTCGGCGCGATCAATGTGCAGCGGGCCGATGATGAGCATGGCGGCGGTCGGGTCCGCATCGCCACGGCCCGCGCGGCGCAGCAGCGCGCGCAGGCGCGCCACGAGCTCGTTGGTCCCGAACGGCTTGGTCAGATAGTCGTCCGCGCCGGCATCCAGCAGCTGCACTTTGCTTTGCTCCTGACCGCGGGCCGAGAGAACGAGGATTGGCACCGTGCTCCACGCGCGGAGGCGCCGGGCGACCTCGATGCCGTCAATGCCGGGCAGCGCGAGATCGAGCACGACCACGTCATGCGCTCGCTCCTTCGCCAGCGCCAGCGCTTCCTCCCCGCTGGCCGCGTCCGTCACGGCGAACCCGTGTGCCGCGAGCGCCGCCTTGAGCGTCGCGCGCAGCCGGCGGTCGTCCTCCACGACCAGGACGCCGGGCGGATGCTCCGAGGCCGGTCGATGCGGACTCACAGCGCCGCGCCCGCGGGAGACAGTCTATCTGTTCCCGGTCCGGCGTCCGCCGGGATCTCGACGCGGAACACCGCTCCTCCGGCTGCGCGGTTCGACGCACTGATGCGACCCGCGTGCGCGTGCACGATGGCGCGGCACACGGTGAGGCCGAGGCCTGTGCCGCGTGCGCCCGCGCTGCCCGCCCCGCGATAGAACCGATCGAAGATGGCTTCCTCTTCGCCAGGCGCGATTCCGGGCCCGCGATCCTCCACCTGGAGCGCGACGAGGTCGCCCTCGCGACGGAGCACCACGTCAATGGGCGACGTGTCGGGGCTGTACCTCACCGCATTCTCGAGCAATTCCCCTAGCACCTGCTCCATGAGCACCGGATCCACCGGGGCGACCACAACCTCATCCGGGAGGTCCGTCCGGACCTGGCGTCCGGCGAGCCGGCGCTCCATGCGCTCCATGGCCGACGCGATGATTTCCTCCATGGGACACGGTTCTTTCCGCGCCACGAGCGTGCCGGTTTCCAGCCGCGTCAGGTCGAGCAGATCGGCTACCAGGCGGGCCAGAGATTCCGACTCGTCCCAAATGGTCTGAAGCAGTTCGCGGCGGGTGGACTCGTCCACGGAGGCGCGATCCTCCAGCAGCGTGGCCGCGGCTCCGCTGATGGAGGCGAGGGGCGTCCGTACGTCGTGCGAGATCGCCGAGAGCAGTGCGCTCCGCGTGCGCTCCGTCTCGGCGGCGACCGTGGCTCGGGCGGACTCCTCAGCCAGCACCACACGCTCCAGCGCCAGGCCGGCCTGCGCGACGTATGTCTCCAGCAACTCTCGCTGTGAAGGCGCAAGCGAAGCGCCTCGTGCCGAAAGTTGGACGCCCAGCACACCGAGCGGCCCGCGCGCACCGAGTAGCGGGAGCCACAGGTGACTCGACCCCGGGAGCGTCGGTGTCCCGTGCCCGGCTGGCTTGTGGTAGTGGAATGCCCACTGGGCCGCGGGCAGCTCGTTGTCGTCCACCGCCGGCGCGCCTGAAGGACACGGATGGAGGTCCCCGTTCGGCCCCTGCATGAGCACCTGCGCCTCGCAATCCAGCAGGGTTCGCGCGTGCGCGGCGAGCGTCCGGGCGACCTCGTCCGCCGAGGTCTCGACCGCGAACTCGCGGGTCATGGCGAAGAGCGCGGCGGTACGGCGTTCTCGCTCGCGCGCCGAGTCGGCCTGCCGTTGCAGGCGTACGGCGAGCGTGGACACGGTAAGCCCCACCGCCAGCATGACGCCGAACGTGATGAGAAACTTCGGATCGGCCACGTGGAACGTGTAAAACGGCGGGACGAAGAAGAAGTTGTACGTCGCCACACTGGCCAGCACGGCCGCGACGGCCGGCCCCCAGGAGCGCCGGGACGCGACCAGTAGAACCCCGGCCAGGTACACCATGGCGACTTCGGTGGTCAGGTCGCGTGCGTCGATCACCGTGCGGAGTAGCCACGCGGCGCCCGTGATCCCGGCAGGGATCGCCAATGCCCACAGGTATTCGGCAGGGGGCGCTGCCCGCGTACGTGTCGTACGGGCCCGCCTTAATGACTCGTCTGGAGTCGCGCCGTGCGCGGGATTGGTCAGGGGAGGCTGTCCGGAGCGGGACCGATTTGTACCACGTTAACCCGAGGTCGTGCGCCGGTCCACGCCGCGCTGAGCGCGGTTCTCCCCGACCGGGGGAAATGGTCAAGGAAGGCTCATGACAGGCTTACGGGTACCTCAAGCGTGGCGGATGAGGTTGTGTATTCGAAGTGGCCGCGACACATCGAGCCGCTGGCGAACGAAGCGCAGAGAGGACGTTGAAACCATGACCCCACGCTGGTATCACCTGGCGCTCTGGATCGTGCCGGCGGCGCTGTGGCCGACCTCGTCGGCGGCCGCGCAACAGCCGGACACTCTCCGGCTCTCGCTGACGCAGGCGGTCGAGCGTGCGCTGGACCAGAGTGAAGAGATCGCCATCGCCCGCGCCTGGCGGGCACAGGCGGATGCCCGGCTCACGCAGGCCAGCGCGGCCGCGCTACCCCACATCTCCACGGCCATCACCTACAATCGAACGATCCGGAGTGTGTTCGACGCGCTGGCCGGATTCCAGGGGGCGGATAGCAACAGCATCCCCAGCGCGTTCGATGAAACGCGCTCGCCGCGGGAGCGCTACGACACCCTGAGCTCGCTCATGATGGCGGACTTCATGGAGGGTCTGATCCAGGGCCTCCCGTTCGGCCGCCGCAACACCTACGTGTCCCTGTTCCAGGTATCGCAGCCACTGTTCGCAGGAGGCCGGATTTCCGGCGTCCGCGCCTCTGCGCGCCACGGCCTCACGGCCGCCGAATATCAGCTGGAAGAGACCGCAGCCGACCTCGTCCTCCAGGTGCGCGTGGCCTATCTCAACGCGGTACTCGGGTGGCGCCTTCAGGCGATCGCCGTTGAGAGCCGGCGGATGGCGGCGCTCCTGATCCCGGTGAGATACGAGAAACTGGATCGCGTGGGCGCGGCGCTGCGCCGCCAGGTGGTGAGGATCGAGACCGGTGAGCACCCGATCGTGACGTCTCGGGCGTCATGACGGCGATCGTGGCCATGGGCGCCGACATGGGCCGGCAGCCTGGAGCAGCGCCGCCGGTGCGGCGGCGCGACGGCTGCCCTCAGGTTGGCGTCGCGTTCAAGCCGTCAATCGACGTCGGAGTCAGAAATTCGCCTGCCACGAGAGCTTGAATTCCTGTGCGGTGCGGTTAGTGCCGTTGCTGTCTTTGTATCGGTACACGTCCACGCCGGCCCGCATGAGGGTGGTAGTCCCGAAATAGACGTTGAGCACGGGCGTGATCAGGACGCCCTGGTCGTTCGGGGCACTGGTGTTGGGGTCGGCGTAGTCCAGGCGCAGCGCCGGCTCGAGTGTTCGCACGACCCGGGTATCGGATCCCGGGATCTCGAAACGATAGGCGCCAACCAGGCTCACACCCCGGAACGTGACCACGTTGCTGTCGGCGGAATTGCGCAGGTTGCCGGTGTTGCGCCCGGTGTTCACGCGGCGTGCGGGCGGCACGTTGTCGCCGAAGGCGAAGTCTGCGATCAGATGGAATCCCGGCCGGAACCCGCCGACCTCGACGTCCAGGTTGAACGCGGTAGTCGCCTTCGACGAGTCGGCGAAGTACGTGATGGCACCGGCGCAGACGGCACAGATCGCGCGGTCCCGTGCCGCCACGGAAGCGCCGGCCTGCAACACGGATTGCGTGTCCGGGTTCGCGAGTAGCGTGATGGCCACGCGGCCAAAGACGCTCTTGGCGTTGTTGACGTCGATCGAGCTTTCGCGCGAGCCGTTCGAGACGCCCGCCTTCAGCCACACGCGATTCCTCAACGGGCCCACCTCAACAAACGCACCCAGGTCATGGGCCGCATAGCCGTTGTTCACGAGGACGTCGTTCAAGCCTTCCTTGCCGGAGAGGCCGTAGATCCGCAGGCCCCGCTCGATGGATGGCAGGTTATTCGAGCTGGTGAACTCGTAGCGCTGGAAGGGGGACTTCTCCTGGCCAATCGTGACGCTCAGGGACCGTGACAGGCCCACGCGCAGGTAGGCGTCCCGCATGCGGAGCGCGGCCATCTCGAAGCTGGGCTGTATGACGAGTAGGATGTTGGCGCCGAAGCGCACGTCGGCCTGGAGGCGCAGCCGCCGGATCTCGAACCCGTTGTTGACGGCGGCCGTACTGTAGCTGCCGCTCGAATCCCCCCACGCATAGCGATACTGCGCCTGCGCGCGCCCGGCGACCTCGATGCTAGGCTCCTGCGCGCGCGCGAGTGTCGAGAACGCGAGCCCGGCGACCGCGGCCGGGAACGTGAGACGGGACCGATGACTGCGCACTGTGAGCTCCGGTCCTGGTTCGTGAGGGTTGCGGATTGCAGTGTCGCATCCGCGATCTGGACCTGTTCGTGCAGCCCAGTGGGGAAGCTCCGCGCGACTTGTGCGAGACCTTCCCCGGGGTCTTGCGGCCGCGAATATACTACCGCGTCTCCTCTGCGTGGTGGGACAAATCCCGGCGCGTCGAGCCCGCACCTGGCGGGTGCCGATTGCGCTGGCCCAAGCGCCCGGCCAAAATTCCTCCGCGCATGCCGTGCCGCTCGCCCCTCCCCCGTCCTTTGATAGGCGTGGTCGGTCTCATCGCCTTGGCCCCGTTCCCCGGCGGAACGCGGCTCGCTGCGCAGGACTCGGCCCACGTGGTCGTCGTGGCCACCACGGACGTCCACGGCCGAGCGATGCACTGGGACTACGAGACCGACCGCGAGGCGCCCTGGGGACTCACGCGCGCCGCCACAGCCATCGACTCGCTGCGCCGCCTGTATCCCGACCGCGTGGTTCTGGTGGATGCCGGAGACCTGATCCAGGGGAACCCGTTCGCCGCGTATTTCGCGATCGTCGAGCCCGTGGACCCCCACCCCATCGTGGACGCGCTCAACGCGCTCGGCTACGACGCCGCGGCCCTCGGCAATCATGAGTTCAACTTCGGGGTGGACGTGCTCACGCGGGCGCTCGCCGGCGCCACCTATGCGATCGTCTCCGGCAACGTGTACGGATTGCCGCGAGATTCCGTGGCCTATCAACGGGTGGTCGTGGTCGAGCGCGGCGGCGTCCGCGTCGGCATCGCGGGGTTCACCACGCCGGGCGTCATGGTGTGGGACCGGGCGAACGTGCGGGGCCGTGTGCTGGTCCGGCCGATCGTGCCGGAGGTGGCGCCCAGCCTCGCACGTTTGTCCGAGGAGCGTGCCGAATTGAAGGTCGCCGTGGTACACAGCGGCCTGGGTGGCGGCTCGAGCTACGACACCGCCGGTGTTGGCGAGGAGAACGTGGCGGTGCGGCTGGCGGTCCTGCCGGATCGGCCGCACCTCGTCGTCGTCGGGCACAGCCACCGGCGCATCGCGGACTCCGTGATCAACGGGGTGCATTTCGTGCAACCGGAAGCCTGGGCCCGAAGCCTCGCCGTGGCGCACGTGTCGCTCGTGCGAGAGAACACGCCGAGGGCTGGTCCCGGGCCCTGGCGGGTCACGCGGATTCGCGGCGAGCAAGTCCCGCTCGCCGAGGTGCCTCCGCATCCTGGCGTGGTGCGCCGGCTGGAACAGGCACACGAACGCGTTCGCGTGTGGGCCGGATCCGCGCTGGGCACGGTGGACGAGGAGTGGAACGCGCGGTACGCCCGCGCAGAGGACACGCCCGTCGTCGACTTCGTGAACGAGATCCAGCGCCGGGTGTCCGGCGCTCAGCTCTCGGCCACGGCCGCGTTCAACACGCAGGCGGTCTTCGCGCCCGGCGCCGTGCGGTTGCGGGACGTGGCGGCGCTGTACCCGTACGAGAACACCCTCAAAGCCGTGCGCATCGACGGGGCGACGCTTGCGCGCTTCCTCGAGAAGTCCGCCACGTACTACTACCAGTTCCCCGGTGACGGCAGGATCGTCAACGAGAGCATCCCCGGCTACAACTTCGACATCGTGAGCGGCGTGAGCTACGCGATCGACCTGTCGCGGGCGCCGGGCTCGCGAATTGTCCAGCTCACGTATGAGGGCCGGCTCATAGAACCTACGGATACCTTCACCCTGGCCCTGAACAATTATCGGCAGGGCGGGGGCGGCGGTTACGACATGCTGCCCGGGCTTCCGGTCGTGTACGACTCGGACGTGAGCATCCGGGACTTGCTGGTGGACGCGATCCGCCGCGCGGGCACGTTGCGCCCGGCAGACTACTTCAAGGAATCCTGGCGGATCATCCCACCCGAGGCGGCCGTGCGCGCGCGCGAGGCGTTCGAGCCGCGGCGATGACGACCATCCGCGTATTCGTGAACGAACAGCCCGTGGATGTCCTGCCGGGCGCCGAGCTGCGCGTCGCCGTGGCGGCGTTGGACCCCGCGCTCGCGGCCGCGTTAGGCGATGGGCGCGCCTATGCCACCGACGGCGTGGGTCGTCAGGTCCAGCCGTCGGAGCCCGTTGTCACGGGCACGATCATCCGCGTGGTCCTGTCGTCGCGAAAGAGCGGTTGATCGGTCATGATCCGGTCTGCCGCTTCTGCCGCTTCTGCCGCCCCTACCGCC
>JACQHC010000052.1 GCA_016199245.1 Gemmatimonadota bacterium
CGCGATCTCGCCGCTGCGCTCCTCGCCGCCACTGGACCCGCGTGCGCCGGCCGCACGTACTACGCGTGCCATCCCGAAATCGCCACCGGGCTCGAGACCGTGACCATGGTGCACGCGGCGGTGCGGCAGGCCGCTCAACGTCCGGTGACAGGACCTCCGACACTCGTCCCCGTACCCGTTCCACTGACCGGTCTGCTCCTGTGGGCGTCCGGCGCCGTGGCCGCGCTGCTCGGCCGGACCACTCCGCTCACCCCGGGGAAGCTGCCGGAATTCCGGGCGGAGGCCTGGGCCTGCTCGCCCGACGCGCTCGAGCGGGACACCGGCTGGCGTGCCACGATTCCGTTGCGCCAAGGAGTGCTCGACACCGCCCGCTGGTACACTGAGCGCGGCTGGCTGTGAGTCCGGTCGACCGGCTGCTGCTCGGCTACGTGGGGTTCGCGAGCGTGGTGGTGCTGTGGCGGCTCGCGACCGGCGTGGGCGGCGCCGAGTTCGGGTGGCTGCTCGGCATGCACGGCCTGTTGGGCGCACTGATTCTCCTGTTCCGGAGGCTGCCCGACCGTGCGCGCGCCGGCGCCTGGCTGCGAGACCTGTACCCGCTGGCCATGCTCGCGCCGCTGTACGGCGGGATCGGGATACTGAACGATCGCGTGCCCGTCGAGGTGATCCTGCGGCACGACGCGATCGTCCAGACCTGGGAAGCCGCGCTGTTCGGGAGCCAGCCGTCGCGGGATTGGATCCGGCAGGCACCATCCGTGTTCTGGTCCGGCCTGCTGCACCTGGCGTACTTCGCCTACTACATCATCATCATCGCCGGTCCGGTCGCCCTGGCGCTGCACGGCAAGCGGGCCGAGGCGCGGCACGTCATTCTCGCGATGCTCACCGCGTTCATTCCGTGCTACCTCGTATTCATTCTCTTCCCCGTAGCCGGGCCGTACTACGCGTTTCCGGAGCCGACCGGCCCCGTGCGGGACGTGTGGAGCGCGTCGCTGGTGTACGGCGTGCTGGACCGGGGCTCGTCCGTCGGGGCGGCGTTCCCTTCCTCACACGTCGCGGCCACCGTCGCCACGACCCTCGGCCTGCTGCGGTACTGGCGGGCCCTGGGCTGGTCGTTCGTCCCCGCGGCGATCCTGCTCACGGTGGGCACGGTGTACTGCCAGATGCACTATGCGGTTGATGCCGGCGCGGGTCTGGTGATCGGCGTAACGGCGTGGGCGGCGGTGAGAAACGCAAAGGCGTAGAGGTGAGAAGCAAGAAGTGAGAGGAATGGCGTTGTTCACCAGACGTCTGAGAAGGCGGACCTTCACCTCTTGCTTCTCACCCCTCACCTCTCACGCCTTCTAGCTCTCGTGCACGTGCGCCGCCGGTTTCGCCGGGGGCGCCGGTTCCTGCTTTACGCCGACCAACTGACTGTACGTCCCGCTCACTTCCCGCATGAAATGCTGCCGGTCCAGCTCGTACAGCGGGTCCTTCGTATCGGCCAGGGGCCAGTCGTCATCCTCCGCGGGCATGAACACGCCAGCGACGACGCCCATGCCGCCGGCCGCAATGGTGTCCCCGGTCGGGTTGTCATACGAGACGCTCACGCGATACGTATGATCGGGACGAATCTTCACGCCCAGCCGCTTGTACAGCCGTCCGATCGTGACGCCGCCGATCGTGCCGTCCGGACCCGCGATCGCCTGACCCTCCCAGATCACCTTCCCGACCGTGACGTCCTCAAGCTTCAAGCTCGTGGCCAGTTCGTGCAGGTGGCCGCCGACCACAATGAGTCGCCCCGCAACGGCCGGACTCGCCTCGTACGAGCGGGATGACTCACCGGGCGGCAAGTCGAAGCTCTTATCGCCGGCGGGAAACCCAACGTCGAGATGAAACGGGTACACGCTGAACAGCGGCCAGGGGCGACGATCGGGCACGTATCTGAGAAATAGCCGCAGCTCGACGCTGGCGTAGTGCTCGTCCGTGGGGTTGTGCAGCATCACGGAGATCACCAGGGGCTGTCCTGCCTTCACGGTGAGCCCGAACAGGAGCCGGGGCATCACTTGCGCACCGGTTTCGCTGCCCAGCGCCAGCAGGCGCCGCGAGATCGGAAGGAACAGCTCCCGATGCCCGGGGTCGATGACGTTCAGGTGGTGCAGCAGTCGATTCGACAGGCGGCGCCCGGCACCGTCCACGATCTCCAGGTCGAACCCGTAGAGGTGGGCATCACGCGGGATCTGGACCGTGGCGACAGGCGGGAAGATGCCGGTGTGCCCGCCCTGATGGCCCACCGCGTGCGGGATCTCCATCGGGCCCACGGATACGACAAACGCACCGCGCTCCGCATCATCCACAAGCCGCGTCACCGCCTGATCGGCGGGGCCCGGTTCCTGTCCGCTCAACGAGGTTGCGCACATCAGTACGAGGGCGAGGCAACCAGACAGGGTGTTCGCGGCGCTCATAGCGATCGAGTCAGTCGGATTGGGTAAGGAAATTGGGTAAAGGAATAAGGAAGCCTGGACGCTTTCGGTCAACCGTCAGGTCATTCGCCTCGTCCGGCTGCCCGCTCGCGCACGCGTCGCTGTTCCCCTCCCGTCACCATCTCCGCCAGGATCACCTCGCGGGCGAGTCGCGTCACGAAGTCGTACCCCCGCGCGTCGCCAGCCAGCCACCGCTCCCATTCCAGCTCGTCCAGCGACCGTGCAAGAGCCTCCGGGTCGAGCCGGGCCCCGCGTGCGAGCGCGTCCATCGCCACGCGGCCGCCGAGCACCGCCACGACGATGAGGGCGCGCTGAGCGTGCTCGCTCAGGGCGCGGAACCGCTGCCGCAGTGCCGCGACCACGATGGGAGGCAGGTCGCCCGGCAGCGTGTCATCGAGCGTCCGATGGCGCGCTGGCCACGCCCGGCTTTCCGATCCGGAAACCGCGAGCCCGTCCCGCACGGCGCGGATCACCTCGACGGCGAGAAACGGGTTTCCGGCGGTATCGGCCATTACACGGCGCACGACCCGGGTCGCCGCGCCCGGATCGTAGGCCGGCAGCCCCCACGCCACCAGCGCGGCCACATCGGGCTCCTCCAGGGAGCCAGTCTCCACCACCACCCCCGGCACATCCCGGCCGATCCGCGCCATGAGATCGTCCAGTACTTCCCCGCCGCGCAGGGCGGTCGTGAGCAACACGACGACCCGCGACGCCGCGACGCGCTGGGCCAATTGGAAGGCGAATCGCAGCGCGTCGGCGTGGGCGCGATCGGCGTCGTCCAGCACGAGCAGCACGGGCCTGGCATCCGCGACGGCCGCAATACCCGAGACCATGGCGTCCGGCGCGGCCTGCGGCGTGGCGCCCCGGGTCCCGGGGAACCGCACGGCGACGTCCGGATCGAGCAGAGCGAGCGCGGCCAACGCTTCCGGCGCGGCCCCTCCGAGCTCCGCCTCCACCAAACCTCGGAGCCACGTGCGCCACACGTCCGCCGCCGCATCGTTTTCCACCGCTCGAGCGACGCACACGGCGGCCCCGTCCAGCCGGGCACGGGCCGCCAGCTCATCGCCGAGGCGCGTTCTGCCGGTGCCGGGATCCCCGCGGATGATCGCTACGTGGCAGCCCCGCCTCGCACCGTCCCACACTTCACCGAGCCGCGCGAGCAGGCGCCGTCCCGGCCCCACGATCGGCACGGGCTCGGCCACCGGCCGGGCGACGCGTTCTCCCGATCCCGGCAGCGCGGCCGCGGCGCGGATCCGATCGGCCAGGGCTCGCGTTTCCGGCTCGGCGTCGGCATTCATCTCTTCCCGCAGGGCTCGGGCGTGGCGGGTGTACGCGTCCAGCGCGCCGGCGCGATCGCCGGACAGCGCGCTCGCGCGCATGAGCAAACGCACCGACGGCTCGTGCTGACCGTCGAGCGTCAGCGCCTGGTGCGCCGCGTCCCGTGCATCCCGCAACGCGCCCTCCGCGAGCGCTCGCTCCCCGCCGGCCACGAGCGCGTCCAACGAGTCGGCGCGGCGGATGGCCCGCTCGCGCGCCACCCAATCCTCGAAGGCCGGGGCGTCCGGCAGCGCGAATCCTTCCAAGAAGATCCCGTGGCCGCCCGGCTCCTCCAGGTCGCTGTGGATGGACCCAGGCTCCAGTCGTACCACGTCCGCTTCAGTCACGAGCGCGTCGCCCAGCGACCGTCGCAGCACCCGCAGCGCTTCGTTCAGGGAGTGGCGCGCTTTCTGATCGTCCTTCTCCGGCCAGAACATGCCGATCAGGTGGTCCCGCGCGCGACCGCGCTGCGAGCAGGCGAGATAGACGAGCAACGCGAGATGCTTACGCCACAGCAGGTCGGCGGGTGGCGGCTGGCCGTTGACGCGGAGCTCGACGGGGCCGAGGAGGCGAAGTTGGATCACGATACGCCGCTGGATGATGTTCGCTGTCCGATGTCCGATGTCCGAGACAACCGTTCGAGCGTCAAACGTCGGGTATCGGACATCGAGCACTCCGCAAGCAAGTCGCCCGTACCGAAACATGGCACGGGCGACGTGGCCGCGCGACACTCTCCGGGGCCTACGGATTGACCGTCAGCGTCGCTTTCATGCCCAGCGCCTCATGCGGCAGGCAGAAATAGTCGTACCTGCCGGTCGGAGCACCGATGAACGACACCTCGTACACGGCCATGGAGTCGATCAGCAGCGGGCCCTGCAGCGGAGCCATCTTGCTCGTCATGACGTTATTGAGCACGTCCGCGGCGCCGGCCGGGATCTTGTCTCCGTAGAACGCAACGTTGTGCGGCCCGCCGCTCACGTTGATCCACCGTACGGTATCGCCCGCCTTGATGGCGAGATCGACCGGATCGTAGATGTACTGTCCGTTCCGCAGTTCCATGTTGACCGAGTGCACGGTCCCCGTAGCTGCCGCCGGGGCCTGAGCCGCAGGCGCCCCGCCTCCGGCCGGCGCCGCTGCGGGAGTCTGCTGCTGGCCAGCCTGTTCCCCGCCTCCGCATGCGATCGCCGCCAGGGCGAGCGCCGCGACGTACTTCCGCATAGCTCCATCTCCTCCGTTGCGCGTGGTGAGCCCGGAACCGAACGCGATCGGCAAGGTCTCCGCCACCCCCACTCGGGCGCGGTCCACCGGGCTTGTGAATTGTTTCACAAATCTATCGTCGCGCGGCGGCGACGGTAGTGCCGCGGCAACTCCTTGCGTTTTGTGCGGGTCCTGAGAACTTCCCACACACGACTCGCTTCCCGCGCGCTCGCATGGCCGCCGCCCGTGCCGCCCCCGTTCCGCCTCCCTGCCGGTCTCTCGGACGGCAATGCCGGGAGTTGCCCGTCGTTCTCCAGGTGGCGAGCCTCACCGCGGACACGCCCGCCGAGCAGGACGCACTGGCAACCTGGCTGCTGGGACACACCGAGCGGATAGCGTTCGGAGAGCCATATCGGGAGAACGGGAGGATTCTTGTGGAGGCCGTGATCCGGGTGGATTGCAGGTACCTGGACGGCATGACGGCAGGACGGCAGAACGGCATGAACGGCAGAGGCGGCATGAGCGGCATGGGCGTCCAATGCCTGGCGCACGGGTTTCAAGGCCAGTTGCCGGAGCAGTCCGCGCCACCAGCAGTTCCTTCGTTAGGGCAAGGAAACGAGCGCACGTTCCTCGTTCAAGGCGGCAGGCGGCAGCAGGTCGAACTGCGGCCGGTTCCTCCCCCGCCCCGCTCGCTTCCGGTATTGCATGGCGGGAATCCGTGCGTCGGAGCGCCGTGCCGAACGGCGGACAACAAACAGGGGGCGGCTTGCTGTCGCGACCTCACGATCGACGTGGTGCTGGACCGCCGGCAGCCCGACCTCGTGGCGCTGCTCCGTTCCCGCAAGTCGCCGTATCTCTACAAGGTCAGGCCGAACGGCAACGACGCGGTGGAGTGCGAGATCATCTCCAGTTGTGGATACCTCGAGGCGGACGATATCACCTGCTCGCTGCACGACCGGGTGCGACCGGACGGCGAGCCTGCCAAGCCGTTCGTGTGCAGTGAGTGGCCGGACCCCGACGATGACAGCCCGGGTCACCCCGGGTGCCGGCTCCGCTGAATGGCCATGAACCCCCGCGAGCTCGAGGGCCTCACCGGGGAGCGCTACACGGTCGAGCGGCTGCTAGCCGAGGGCGGTATGGGGGCAGTGTACGTCGCGAAGCACAAGAGCCTCGGCCACCAGGTTGCGATCAAGATTCTCCCGCCCGAGGTCGCGATCAGCGAGGTGCGCATGGCCCGGTTTCGCCGCGAGGCGGCGCTCGCCGCGCATCTCTCCCATCCCCACATCGTCCAGGTGTTCGAGTTCGATGTCGTCCAGGGGATCGCCTACCTCGTCATGCCGCTCATTCAGGGCGAGGCGCTGGACGAGCGGCTGCGCCGAGAGGGCCCGCTCCCCTTGCCCGCCGTTCGCGAGCTCATCCGTCAGATCGGCAGCGCTCTCGCGTTCGCGCATGCGCGGGGCGTGGTGCATCGCGACGTGAAGCCGTCCAACATTCTGTACGAAGCGGCCACGGCGCGCTGGCTGCTCACGGACTTTGGCGTGGCGCACGGCAGCCTGGGCGACGACACGGCGATCACGCAGACGGGCGTGGCCATCGGCACGCCAGCCTACATGGCGCCTGAGCAGGCGGCCGGCCGCTCGGTGGACGCGCGCACCGATCTCTACGCGTTGGCGTGCGTGGGTTACGAGGCGTTGACGCAGGAATTGCCCACTAGCTTCGATGCCGACCAGGCGGCGCAGAAGCTCACTTCCGTGCGCCGGGACGTGGCGCCGCGATTCGCGCGCGCTCTCGCGCGGGCGCTCGCCGCCGCTCCCGAGCGGCGGCCCGGCTCGGTGGATGCCTGGCGCGACGAGCTGGTTGCCGCCGAGCGCACCACCGTGTTCCGGCCGTGGGCCGCCGCCGCGGCGCTCGCGGCCGCCGCGATCACGGGCTGGATCGCCTTGAGCCGCGCACCGACCGCGCCGTCCGAAGCGCGGACGGTGGCCGTGCTCCCGTTCACGATCACGGGTGCCGGTACCGGTCCCGCCCTGGATTCCGTGCTGCCGCAGGGCTTCGTGTGGCAGCTTCAGGGCCTGCCGGATCTGCGCGTGCTGACCGCCACGGAGGTGCGTCGCTCGCTGGTGCGCCGGATGGGCGGCGAGGCGGCGGAGTTGGACTCGTTGCTCGCGGTGGCCCGGGACCTGAAGGCCCAGTTGGCCGTCGTGGGACAGGCGCAGGTGACTCAGGATCGCATCGATCTCAGCATCCGCGTGTACGACACGGGCGAGCTGCGCCTCACGGCCAGCGCGGAGGCGACCGGCCCCTCGGACAGCCTGCACGCCCTCGTCTCGTCGCTCGTGGTGCAAGCGTTCGCCGTGGACCTCGCGGGCGAGCGCGCCGGATGGACCCGGCCTTCCCTGCCCCGAGGCATGCCCGCGATCACCGCGTATTTCCAGGGGGATCGGGATTTCCGGCGTGGGGACTACGACCGCGCGATCGCGGAATTCGACCGCGTGATCGCGCTCGACTCCACGTACGCGCCGGCCACCTTCAAGCGCATGCTCGCGGTGGCGCAACAGAACCCCGGCGAGGCGCAGCTGCACTCGGCGCTGCAGGCCGTGCGGGCCTACGCGGATCGGCTCGATCCCGTGTCGCGCCAGCTGCTGGAAGGCTACGAGTCGCTCGTGCGGCGTGGCGATCTGTTGGGCGCGGAGCGGGCGTTCCGAGCGATCGTCAGCGAGCACCCGGACGCCGTGGACGCGTGGTTCTCGCTGGCCTTGTTGCAGTTCCATTTCGCGCCGCTCCTGGGTACGCCGCTCAGCGAGGCGGAAGGGACGTTCCGCGAGGTGGCGCAGCGCGACCCCGCGTTCGCGGCGCCGGTGGGCTACCTCATCACCATCGCCGTGGCGCGCGACGACGACGACGCGGCCAAGAGCCTCATGGAGCGCTACCTCCAGATCGACAGCACGTCGGCCATCGCGGCCCTGGTGCGCGCCGGTGATACCCTGCTCTACCGCCCCGAGCTGGCCCAGCGGGTCATCGCGTCCTTCCCCGAGCGCCCGCGCGCGTTCCTCGAGCAGATCGCCTTTCTCGCCAGCGAGATCGGCCGGTCCGCCGCCGAGCGCAGCGTGGGCCTCAAGGCGGTGGACGCGTTGTGGCAACGCGCCGCCTCGCGCGAGGATCGCGAGCGCGCGTTCCGCATGCGCATGGCCGCGTTCCTCGGCAGCGGGCGGGATGCCTCGGCGGCCCGGTTCCTGGCGGAGGGCCGCGCCCGCAACGTGCCCCGGGTCGAGCTGGATCGCTGGACTTTGTTGAGCGGCGTGACGGCTATTCCTGACCTCGCGGGCGCCGTGGCCATGAACGATGCCGCCGCCCGTCTCGCCGCCGCGGGCGACTCTGTCGTGGTGGACCAGTGGCTCGCGGCACGCTGGTTCAGCACGCGCGATCCCGACCGCGCCGCGGACATTCACCAGCGACTGCGGCGCGTAGCGCAGGACCCAGAAGAGTTCCCGCCCGTGTTCCGCAGCCTGATAGACGACCTGGATGCGCATACGCTGCTGGCCCACGACACGGCGGGCGCGCTCGAAACGTGGCGGCGGGCCACGGAGCGGTTCAGCGTCGAGCTGGTGCCGTTCGAGCTGGTGGCGTCGCTCTGGCCTCTGCGGCTCACCCGCGCCCGGGTCGCGCACGCCTCGGGCCGCTATGCCGAAGCGCTGGACGCCACGGCCGGTTTCGTGCGCATCTCCGGGTTCGCGGACCAGGCCGCCTGGCCTCAGGTTCTGCCGCTCCGTGCGGAGGCGGCACTCGCGCTCGGCGACACTGCGGGCGCCAGCAACATCTATCGCGATCTCCTGCAGACCATCGTGGAACCGAACGGGGAGGGCGTGGCGGCGAGGGAGCGGATCGCGCGGGCGCTGGAGAGACTCGGGAAGTAGGGCGACGAATGCGGACGACGGCCGACGATGGTCGACGCCGTTCATGGCCGACGATGGCCGACGATAGCCGAGTATGGTGGACGATAGGCGACGTTAGCCGACAGTTTCCAAGCTGTTGAATCGCGGCCACGTTGTGCAGCAGCCTGATTGACTCCCTTCCCGTCGTCGGTTTCCGTCGGCCCCGTTCTCATCGCCCGTCATCGCCCGCCATCATCCCTGTCTCATTGCCTGCCAACGGCCGTGTTCTCATCGCCTGACATCGCCCGGCATTGCCCCTCCTCCCCTGCTCCTCATGTGCAAGTCGCACCTTCACAGTCGTCCTCTACTGTAACCAACCAGCAGTGAGGACACCCGTGAAGCCGCTCTATCTCGTTGTTTTGACGGCGCTTGCACCCCTACCCCTCGCAGCTCAGGGGTGGATCGAGCCTCTGCCCGACCGGCCCGTGAACGGCGGGGTCGTCCGGGTGCGCACCGAAGTATCGGTGCGTGTGACCGGACGCGTGGCGTCGGTCGAAGTGGAGGAGTGGTTTCAGAACCGCGGCGCGGGGCTCGGAGAAGGCGACTACCTGTATCCGCTCCCCGGCGAAGCGGTGTTCAGCAACTTCTCGCTGTTCCAGGGCGACCAGGAACTGCGTGGCGAGACGATGGACGCGGCGCGCGCTCGCGGGATCTACGAAGAGATCGTGCGCCGTAAGAAGGACCCCGCGCTCATCGAGCTGGCGGGCCATGGCCTGATCCGCGCGCGGGTGTTTCCCATCACTCAGCGTGAGACGCGGAAGATCACGCTGCGCTACACGCAGATGATGCGGCGTGCCGGCGACGCGCTGCAATTCAAGTACGCGGCGGGAGGCCGGCGCGGCGGTATGAGCGGCATGGAGGGCGCCGTGGCACCGACCCGTATCAGGGAGTCGGCGCCGCTCGGGTTCACGCTCGTGGCGGACAGCGGCGCGCAGTTCCGCGACCCATTCTCGCCCACGCACGAGTTGCGCGTGGACCGGATGGACGGGCGGCTCACCGTGCGGCCGCAGGGCGAGCTCGAGGGCGATCTTGCGCTGTTCCTGCCGCTCGCGCGCGGGCTGGTGGGCATGTCGCTGGTGGCGCACCGGCCTTCAGGCGGAGAGCTCGGCTATTTCATGCTCACGCTCTCACCGGAAGCCGCGCGCGGCGACGCGTTGAATCGCGATCTCACGGTGGTGCTCGATGTGTCGGGCTCCATGTCCGGCGCCAAGATGGAGCAAGCGCGCCGGGCAATGCACCAGCTGTTGTCGTCGCTCGGGCCCCGCGATCGGTTCCGCCTGATCACCTTCTCCAGCACCGTCACGTCGTATCGGCCCGACTGGACGGCCGCAACCAACACCGAGCTGCGCGACGCGCGCCGCTGGGTGGACGGCATCTCGGCCACTGGCGGGACAAACATCGCGGACGCGCTGGCCGAGGCATTTCGCGCGACCTCGCCTGACGGTCACCTTCCCATCGTCCTGTTTCTCACGGACGGCCTGCCCTCGGTGGGCGAGCAGAACCCCGAGCGCCTCGCCGCGCAGGCCGAGCAGGCGCGTGGCCGCTCGCGCGTGTTCGCGTTCGGCGTGGGGTATGACGTCAACACGTATCTGCTCGATCGCCTGACCGCAGCGGGACGGGGTACCACGCAGTATGTGGAGCCCGGCGAGGATGTCGAAGCCGCGGTGGGCGGGCTCGCCGCCAAGATCAGCCATCCCGTCTTGGGCGACCTCGCCCTGGGTGAGTCCCCTGCGCGACTCACGGAGATCTACCCCACACGCCTGCCCGATTTGTTCGCCGGTGAGGACCTGGTGGTGTTCGGCCGCTACGAGGCGGGCAGCGAAGATCGCAGCGGCATGCTTGGCATGACCGGCCGGCGTTCAGGTCGCGAGGAGCGCTTCAGCGTGAACGTCACCTTGCCGGCGCACGCAACGGGCGACGATTACATCCCGCGTCTGTGGGCGGCGCGCAAGATCGGCGCGTTGCAGCAGTCGATCCGGTTGAACGGCCACAACGCCGAGGTGGAGCGCGAGATCCGCGAGACGGCGCTGCGCTATGGGTTGTTGAGCGAGTACACGTCGTATTTGGTGCAGGAGCCGCTGGACGTGGCGCGGGGCAGCGGGCCCATGCCCATGCTGCGCGCGATGCCCGCTGCCGCGCCCGCGCCGACCGAGGCATTCGGCCAGGCGTCCGTGCGGGCGGCTGAGCAGGATCGCGTGCGGCGGGAAGTGGCGTCCAAGGCCGCGCTCGATGCCGACGAGGGAGCGCTGGCGTCGCGGGTGAACACCACAGCGTCGCGTGGGGTCGCCGGCAGAGTATTCCTTATAAGGAGTGGGCTGTGGACCGACGCCACGCACGGCGAAACGGCGCGCGTGGTGAAGGTCGCCGCGTTCAGCGACGCGTACTTCGCGCTGCTCCGTCGCCTGCCCGAGCTGGAACCGTGGTGGAAGGAGTTCGACCGAGTGCTCGTGGCCGGGCAGCAGATTTCGATCGAGATCGGGCCCACCGGCGAGACTACGCTCTCCGCCGCGCGGCTGGACGAGGTGGCGCGGGCGTTTCGCGGCCGATAGACTCGCCTTGTGGGCGTTGACTGGGCGGCAGTGTATCACGCGACGTATGGCGACCTGGTCCGCTTCCTGTACCGCAAGGTGTGGGATGCGGACCAGGCGCAGGATCTGGCGCAGGAGGTATTCGTGCGTGCGCTCGACCAAACGCCCGACAATCCGCGGGCGTGGCTGTTCACGGTAGCGATGAATCTGGCGCGCGACGAGGCGCGAACGGCGGTGCGGCGGAAGAAGCATCTGGCGCTGTTAAAGAGTGACGCCGCCGCAGCCGGGTCCGGGGCCCGCAATCCGGCGTCCGACATGGAGTCCACGGAGAATGAGAGCGCAGTCCGGCGGGCGTTGGCGCAACTCTCCGAGCGGGATCGGGAGGCGCTGCTGCTGTGGGATGCGGGATTTGACTATAAGGAAATAGCGACGCAGACCGGTCTCGCGGTGGGGGCGATCGGCACGACGCTGGCGCGCGCGCGCCGCCGCCTGGTGGAGGCCTTTGAGCGGGAAGAAGGTGGACATGCGGCATCTGGATGAGGGAATGCTGAGCCGGTACCTGGACGAATCGTCGAGCGGCATGACGGCAGGACGGCAAGACGGCATTAAAGCAGAGCGGCATGAGCGGCATGCGGCAGAAGCGGCAGGAAGCCCTGAACGTCATGACGGCATAACGGCAGAGCGGCATGCGATAGAGCAGCATCTCACCGCGTGTGCTGAGTGCCGCACGCGGTTGGAGGATGTGCGTCGAGTGCGCGAGCGGGCGGCTGGGATTCTGGGCGCCGCCGCGCCCGTTGTCTCTGCACCACCGTTCGAGCAGGTCCTCGCGGCGCGGGCTAGGCGCGGAGGCGTCCGCAAGCGGATGGCTTTTCAGCCACTCGCCTGGGCGGCGGCGGCGGCGCTGGTGTTAGGGGCCGGCCTGTATGCCCGCGTACTGTCGCTCAGGCAACGCGCGCCAGCGGTCGCGACGTTGCCGGCGGAAGCCGCACGGGATCTCGTGAAGCTCGAGCAGGCCGGTTCGGAGCCGGTGGCGGGACCTCAAGGCTCGGTGGTGACGACGGGCGAGAGCGTCGCCGTAGCAGAGCAGCAAGTCGCTGCAGCGGCGGCAGAGGCTGTGGACCCGGGGGCGCGGCATGTGGCGGCGGCTGAGCGAGTGGGGTTGGTGGCGCGCAGCGTGGCTGCCGAGCAACCCGTGGTGCAGCGAGAGGCCGATGAGTTGCGGGTGGTGGAGAAACAGGCGGAGCGGCCGGGCGGGCGGGAGCTTGTCGGACGGGCGGCAGGAGCGGCAGGAGC
>JACQHC010000050.1 GCA_016199245.1 Gemmatimonadota bacterium
GCGCGCGCCGCGCGGCGCGCGCGGCTCCGGGGACGTCGAAACAGTGAGCCGCCGTAACATGAGTAGTCTTCCTCCTCTGGGATGGTCGTTTGTACCACAAAGCACCGTTCGTTGCGTTGCCGACTTCTTGCCCTCGTCCTGTCTCAGCGTCATGCAAGGTTCTCGACCGCCTCGTCGCCCACACCAACCCGGATCTCCTGCTCTCCGAATAGCCAGTAGAGTGCCGGCAGCACCACCATGTTGAGCGCCAGCGACGACAGCAGCCCGCCCAGGATCACGATCGCCATCGGCGTCTGAAGCTCCTTGCCCGGCTCGCCGCCGCCCAGCGCGAGGGGGATGAGCGCGAGGCCCGCGCAGAGTGCGGTCATGAAGATCGGCGACAAGCGTTCCAGCGAACCCCGGACGACGGCTTCGCGGAACGGCACTCCTTCGACCAGGAGATGCCGGTAGTGCGCGATGAGCAGGATGCCGTTGCGCACGGCGATGCCGAACAGCGTCACGAAGCCCACGAGGGAGGCGATGCTCACGATCCGCGAGGTCAGCAGGACAGCCAGCACGCCGCCGATCAGCGCCAGCGGCAAGTTGGCCATGATCAGGATGGCCACCCGGGCGGACCGAAAGTCGGCGAACAGGATCAGGAAGATCGCGGCGATCGAAAGCAGCGACAGCAGCGCGATGGTCCGCGTGGCCTCCGCCTGGCTCTCGAACTGGCCGCCGTATTCGACGTAGTAGCCCGCCGGGAGCGTAACGGCCGCGCCCACCGCGCGCTGAATGTCTGTCACCGTGCCGCCGAGGTCCCGGCCGGCGACGTTGGCCTGGACCACGATCTTGCGCTGCACGTTTTCCCGCGAGACCGTGTTGGGTCCCCGCTCGACCGTCACGCGCGCGAGCTGTCCCAGCGGCACCCGGGCGCCGGTCGGCGTGTTGAACGGCACATGGGCGATAGCCTCGGCGGTGGAGCGCAGCGCCGCCGGGAAGCGCACCACCAGGTCGAAGCTCTTGCCTTCCTCCAACACCTGGGAGACGACCTCGCCGTTGAAAGCGACATCGATCGCCTCCGCGAGCCCGCCGGCGGTCATGCCATACCGGGCCATTGCCACCCGATCGGCGCGGATGCGGAGCTGCGGCACGTCCATCTGCTGCTCGACCTGAAGGTCCGCGACGCCCTCGACGTCGGCGATGGCGTCCCGCACCTCGGCGCCCAGCTGGCGCAAGCGGTAGAGGTCGGGTCCGAAGATCTTCACGGCAATGTTCGCCCGCGTGCCGGACAGCATATGATCGATGCGATGGCCAATGGGCTGGCCGAGGGTCACGTTGGTGCCGGGAAGGGTGGCAACCTCCCGGCGCAGGTCCTCGAGCAGCCGCTCCTTGTCCACGCCTCCGTGCAGCGTGGCGTCAATCTCGGCGGCGTTCACTCCCTGCGCGTGCTCGTCCAGCTCGGCGCGGCCCTGCCGCCGGTCCGTGTTCCGCACCCCCGGATTGGCCAGCAGGATCTCTTCCACGCGGCGGCCGATCTGGTTCGCCTCATCCAGCGAGGTACCGGGGACGGTCACGACCGACACGGTCAACGCCCCTTCGTTGAACTCGGGGAGGAACGCGGTCCCGAGGAACGGCACCGCGGCCAGGGTCAGCGCCAGGGCCAGGACGGCCGCCGCAAGCACCTGCTTGGGCCGCGCGAGCACGGTCTCGAGCGTCCGCGCGTACCGGGCCTTGAGCCACGTGACGAGCGCGCTCTCCCGCTCCTCGATCACCGCGCGCGTGTGGGGCAAGAGGTAGGCACACAGCGCCGGGGTGACCGTCAACGCCACGAGGAGGGAGGCCAGGATGGACACGACGTAGGCAAACCCCAGGGGGCGGAGCAGCCGCCCTTCCACACCGCTTAGGAAGAAGAGCGGTAGGAATACCACGATGATGATCAGCGTCGCGTTGACGATCGGCGCCCGAATCTCCCGCGACGCGTCGTAGATCACGCGGAGGGCGGGCCGACGGGCCGGCTCCGGCCGATGATGGTTTTCCTTGAGCCGCCGGAACACGTTCTCCACGTAGATGATAGCGTCGTCCACCAGCGCGCCGATCGCGATCGCCATCCCTCCCAACGACATGGAGTTGATCGTGATGCCGAGCAGCTGCATGCCGAAGATCGCCACGACCAGCGAGAGCGGAATCGCGAGGACCGAGATGCCGGTCGCCCGCACGTTCCAGAGAAACAAGAAGATGATGACTACGACGAGGATGGCGCCGTCGCGCAGGGCCGCGAGCACGTTGTCAATCGCGACCTGTATGAAACTCGCCTGCCGGAACAGGTCGGTGTGGATTTCCATGCTGGCCGGCAGGGTGCGCTGGACGTCGGCCAGCTCCCGCTCGATGCGGCGGGTCAGCTCGAGCGTGTTTGCCCCCGGCTGCTTCAGCACGGAGAGCACGACGCCGGGCTCGCCATCCACTGATCCATCGCCGTACTTGGGCGCGGGACCCACCACGACCTGCGCGACCTGCCCCAGCAGCACGGGCACGCCGCCTCTCACCGCGACCACGGTCTGCGCCACGTCGCTGGCGCCCTGGATCCGGCCGATACCGCGGATGACGTACTCCTGGCCTCGATCCATGTAGACGCCGCCGGCCGCGTTGGCGTTCGACCCCTCGGCGGCCGCGAGCACTTCCCCGAGTGTCACGCCGGTCGCCAGCATGCGCGCGGGATCGGCCAGCACCTGGTACTGCCGCACGTCACCGCCGATGGGAATCACCTGCGCCACGCCGGGGACCGCGAGCAGCCGGCGGCGGATGGTCCAGTCCGCCACGGTGCGCAGCTCCATGGGCGGCTGCGGGCCGGTGAGCCCGATCATCATGATCTCGCCCATGATGGACGAGACCGGCGCGAGGACCGGCGGAGAGACGCCCGCGGGCAGCGCCGCGGCCACGGTCTGGAGCTTCTCCGACACGATCTGGCGGTCGCGGAAGATGTCGGTGCCCCAGTCGAACTCCACCCACACAACGGAAATACCCTGCGCGGTGGACGAGCGCACCCGCCGGACGCCCGTGGCGCCGTTCACCGCCGTTTCGATGGGGAAGGTCACCAGCGCCTCGACCTCCTCCGGGGCCATCCCGTGCGCTTCGGTCAGGACCGTCACGGTGGGGGCGGTGAGGTCCGGGAACACGTCCACCGGCATGCGCGCCGCCGTCCACGCGCCCGCGATGAGGGCCAGCGTCGCCGCCGCGAGGACGAGAAACCGGTTCCGCAATGCCCAGGCGATCAGTCGGTCGAGCATGGTCGTGTCCCCTAGTGCTCGTGGCCTTCGGCGGGCACGCTGGTGGAGAGCGACGCCAGCCGAACCTGATAGGCCGCGCCGGTGACCACCCGCTCGCCTGGGCGGATACCGGACAGAACGACGGAGTACATCCCGTCACTCCCGCCGACGGTCAGCTCCCGCTTCTCAAAGCTTTCCCCGGACACCTGCACGTAGCAGATCGGCCGCCCGTCCTCGTCCAGGATGGCAGAGCTTGGCACCACGACGCCCCGAATCCTCATGCCTGTGCCGATCGCCACCGTGGCGGTCGCGCCCACCTTGATCGTACCGTCTGGGTTCCCTGCCTCGTACAGGACGAGGAGCGTGCGCGTGAGCGAGTCCACAACGCTCCCCACCGACACGGTCCGGCGCGCCGTGTACCTGCGGTCTCCCCCTTCGAGGCGGAACGTGGCTCCCGTCCCGGCGGCGCCGCTCAAGCGCGCCGCGCGGGCCGCCGGCACGTGCACCTCCAGCCAGACGACCGACGGGTCCACGATGCTGAACAGCAAGTCGCCAACCGCGACCCGGCTGCCTGGAATGACCCGGCGGCTCGCCACCACGCCGCCGATGGGCGCGCGGATGGGGAGCTGGCCGGTGGAATCCATGGCCCCGCTCCCGGCATCCGCCACGCCGGCGAGCGCCTCGCGGGCCGCCTGGAGCCGGATGTCGGCTTCGTCCAGGCGCCGCCGCGGGACGGCTTCCACCGCGTACAGGCGCGTCGCGCGCGCCTGCTCGGCCTCCGCCTCTCGCAGCTCGCGGCGCGCCTGCGCGTACGCGCTCCCCGCCTCTCCCAGTGAGGGGGTCAAGACCAGCAGCAGCTGTCCCCGTTCCACCCACTGGCCCGGAGTGGGTGAACGACCGGTGCCGTCCACCCGGATCAAGCCACCGATGGGCGCCGCCACCTGGGCAACCCGGCCGGCCGCCGGAACCACCTGGCCGGTCGCGTCGAACGATTCTTCGACCGCGCCCTCGGTGGCGAATGCGCTGGCAAAGCCCGGCGTCTTCCACTGCTGCTCCTTGAGGAAGGGGATGTCGCCGTCCGCTTCCTCGCTGGCGGGCACCCCGCCTGCGTCGGCCAGCACCAGCAGGTCCGGGACAGCGATGCTGTCACGCGCCTGCGGGCTGTCCACCAGGATCGCCAGGTCGTAGACGCCGGCCCGGCCGAACTCGGTGGTGAGCCCAAAGATCCCCGGGATGCGGGGCGCTTCCTGGGTCACCACGATCGGCTCGCCGCCGTCGCGCGGAACGAACCGGAGCGTGACGCTGCCGGAATTGAGCGGCGCGAAGTCGGTCAGATCGGTCAGGTGGACGGCGAACCGTGCCGGGAGACCGACGATCAATGCCGGATGTTCCATGAACAGCTCGGTCGAGTCGGTCCAACGGGTGATTGCTCCGCCGGGCGGTTCGGCCGCGTCGGTTTCACCAGCACCGCCCCCGCACGCGGCGCCGAGCAGCGCGGTGACCAGGGTGCTCGCAAGGATTCTCATGGCTCGCGGTCCTCGAACAGGGTGCCGCCCGTGGCGCGCTCCAGCGCGGCCCGACGGACGTGGAGGTCGGCACGCAGGGTCACGGAGATGGACTCGGCTTCGTGGTAGGCCCGGACGGCGTCGAGCCACCCGAGGAGCGGGATCTCACCCTCCAGGTAGGCGGTCCCGGCCGCCCGGAGCGCCGCCGCCGCTTCAGCGCCGACGGCCGGACTCAGCCGCTCCACCTCATCAGCGGTGGCCAGCAGCGCCGCGTATGCCTCCTCGGCCTCCCGCACCACCCGCCGGCGCACGATGTCCAGCTCGGCGGCGCTGCGGCGCGCGTCGGCGTCCGCGGCGGCCACCGCGCCGGCGCGGCGGTCCCAGAAGGGGAGCGGGAATGAGACCCCGGCAACAAAGCCGTCCAGCCGGGCGCCACCGATCGTGGTGCGCTCCGTCTTCCAGCCGGCGGAAGCGACGGGCACCGGGATGCGCTCGCGGCCCACCGCGCGGGCCTCTGCGAGTGCGGCGGCCGCCTGCCGCTCCGCCGCCAGCAGCTCAGGGCGTTGCCGCAAGGCAAGCGTGAGGATCGAGTCCAGGCTCAGGGGCGCCGGCGGAGGCGGAATCGATTCCAGCGGCTCCAGGCCGGACCGCAGCAGCGAGTCAGTCGGGGCACCCACCAGCGTGGCGAGCGACAGGTACGCGGTCCGCCGGGCGAGCGCCGCCTCCGCGCGCAGCGCGGCGTAGCGCGCGCTTTCGAGCCGAATGCGGCGCGCTTCGTAACCTGAGACGTCGCCCGCGACGAGGCGCTCCCCGGTCACCCGTTGCGCCCGGTCGAAGTCTGTGGCCGCCCGCACGGCCAGGGTCATCCGCTCGTCGGCCGCCTGCGCCAGCGCGTAGGCGCGCGTTACCTCGAAGCGCACCAGCTCCTCCACGGCGCGCAGGTCGGCCTCCGTGGCCTCGCGCCGCAGCATGGCGGCGTCCTGCCGAGCACCGCGGACGCCGGTGAGCTCCAGCGGCTGCTCCAGGGTGGCGATCGACTGCGAGGTGCGCTGGCCGCCGGCCGAGGTCTGCTCGTAGGCGTACGACAGCGCGGGGTTGGCCAGCGCCCCCGCCTGACGCGCCCGGGCCGCCGCGGCGTCGAGCCCCGCTCGCGCCGCCGCCAGGTCCGGACTCACGCGCCGGGCCGCGGCGCGGGCTTCCTGGAGTGTGAGGCCCCGCGGTAATTGCTGGGAGATGGCGGGCCGGGTCAGCCACGCCAGCGCCGAGAGCCCGCAGAGCAAGAGCAAACTGGTTTGTAGTTTCACTGATCCGTCCTGCAAACCGGGTGACAGATCCGCCGGCCGAGGTTCACCACCTCGCGCCAGGGGCGAACAGTTGCGATGTGTGTCGGGAACGGTCGGTCTACGGCCGACCGGGATCAGTAGAGCGGCGGGGCCCGGAGTCTGGGGGGGGCGTCGCCGGGTGGATCGGGAACTTCAATTGATGAACCGAGCACGTCACCCACGCGCGCGCTCGGGGCGAACGCGAGATCGGCGGCTGTTTCCGTGACTGGCGGACCGAGAACCAGATGGTGCGGGGTGGTCCGCGTGGCCCGGTCAATCCGGGCGTGCTGGTGGCCGTCCGCGTGGCCTGGCGTGGAGAGTTCGGTGGGTCCGTCGTGGGATTCGAGGGACTGAAGGTGATGGGCGTCGCGATCGTCATGATGATGCGCCAGAGCGTGCGCCAAGCCCCAGGCCGGGTTGGCCATCACGACGGCAAATCCCAGGGCGGCGGCGAGCAAACGCCAGAGGCGCGGGCGACGCATGGGCAAAACAATAGCCCTTGGGGTCAGGCGTAGCCAGCCCGATCCAATCTTGCCGGGAATAAGTCCAGATCGACCGAGTCTCCGCAGTTTCGGTACATCCTGCGATGGAATGATGCCGTATCGACCGAGAGCGCCGCGCAGATTGGCTCGTGCCTCACGCTTGCCGCCTCGGCCGAGGAGTATCCATACTATGGGGATGCCCGACACCGCCCGCCGGTACACCGTCGAAGAAGTCTTGGCCTTCCCCAGCGACGGGAACCGCTACGAGCTGGTCCACGGCGAGTTGTTGGTGAGTCCGGCGCCGCGTTTCTGGCATCAGGTGATGGTGGGCCGCTTCTTTGCGCGCCTGGCGTCGTACCTGGATCAGCACAAACACCTGGCGCTGGCGCTGCTCTCCCCCGCCGACATCACCTGGGGCACTGAGGACGACCTGGCCCAGCCCGACGTCTTCGTAGTGCCGGTGCGCGAGACCAGCGGCGAGTGGAGCACCCTCCGCACCCTGCTCCTCGCGGTCGAGGTTCTCTCTCCCAGCACCGCGCGTTACGACCGGATCACCAAGCGGCGGCTCTATCAAGAGCACGGAGTGCTCACCTATTGGGTGGTGGATCCGGACGCCCGGTTGGTGGAGGTCTGGCACCCCGGGGACGATCGGCCGCAGATCGTGACCGACCGGCTGGTGTGGGCCGTCGCCCCGGATGCGCCAGCCCTGGTGATCGAGCTCGAGGATTTGTTCGCTAACCTGACATAACCCGTTCCACGCCGGCACCGTGCGCGCGATGCTCGGCGCTTACCCCACGCGCAAGGTGCTGGCGGGATCCGCCCGCGAAGGACGCGGACCCAACGCCGTGCACGTCTGCGTCCATTACCGCGCTTCAGCGTGATCTGCGGCTGATGGGCCCGGGTGGAGTTGAACTACCGACCTCACGCTTATCAGGCGGAAGGCCCCACAGACCCGACTCCGGTAAGTTCTCGGAATTCAAGGCGATTAACTGGACCACCCCGGGCGACCATCGCAGCTCCGCCCTGAGGAGCGGGCCGCCGCTCTCGTCGCGCGGTGCTAAATAGCCGTCCTCGGAACGCGCAATCGTACCCCTTCCTCAGCCACGGCCATCGCATTCGCATCGGTCAAGTCGGCGAGCGCCGTCACGTATTCGTCCCAACGCACCGAAGCGGTGAAACGCTGCGCCTGATCCAGCATCAGGATGAACGGCATCGGATTGTCTTGCCGTGACAAGGCACGCAGGCCACCGAGGTAATCATCGCGGTAGACCGTTGGGACGATGATGCGGCGTTCGCCGGCGGCAACGAGTTCCGCATTCATGAAGGCACGCGCAATCCGCCCGTTGCCGTCCGTAAACGGGTGCACTTCGCTTAGCACAAACATGACCATCGCTGCCCGTTGAAATGGCGTGCGGAGACCGCGTACCGTTTCCCACCCCTTTACGAGCGTTCCCTGGACGAGCTCCGGCTCCACGAACCGCGTGCGCCCTGCCTGGTTGGGTAGCGTCTTCCACTGACCAGGCCCCGCCTCTGGACGGCCGGCCATGAGGACGGCATGGGCCTCGCGAAGGCGCTCGAGAAACGACGTGGCGTCCCGGTCGCCGCCAATGTTCCGTGTCAACCACGCCGCATCTCCCACCAGGCGGTACGTGCCCAGCATATCGTGGGCGTCGGCAGGACGTTGGGCGGGGATGACGCCGTCGAAAACAATTGCGCGGGCCTCGTCAACGTCGAATTCGGTCCCTTCGATATAATTCGAGAAATAGGCGTCAAAAAATGAAAGGTGCTCAAATGGCGGTCCGCTCGTCACCGAATCCTTGCGCTGCGGAGGTGTCACTGTCGGGAGCGCTCGAGCCAGGAGATCAAACCGCTCGACGCGTTCAGGATCGACCGGGGTACCCGCAGCACGGGCCTGGGCCCCTGGCGTCTGGAGAGTCTTGGCCGGCCGAGACCGCAGCAAAGCGCCGATCACAGCGTCGAGTTGGGCCATTTCTCTATTGGCTCCCAACGCGGGAGTCAGGGCGCGAGCCTGATCCCTGATGGCGTTCAACGCGTTTTCTCCACGGCTGCACAGGATGGTCTCCAGACGCAGTTCGACATCCTGTCGCGTCACGGTGCGACGCGTTCCGCTTCGTCCGCGCGCAAGAGCGAGATTCTCGAGCAGCAGACGGGGCTCCGAGGCGAGGAGAAGCCCATTTACGAATGGTCCGTCGCCGGGAAGGGATCCCGGACCTTTCTGCACACGGAGTCGAAGCCCTGGAAGGTCGAGGCGTTTATTGATTGCGCTCGTCAAAAACACGGTGCCGTCTTGGCTCGGCCTCCCCTCGAATGCTGTGCGGTGGGATACGACCGCACCCGGGGCGTAGTGAGCGACGATCTCCCAAAGGTGTCGACCGACCAGGCTCGCTGGGGACTCGGAGAGATTTGGGGTATAGAGTGCAGGCCCGATCTTTCGAAGCTCTCGCCTCGCTACGCCTCGGCTAACGCGTGAAGACTCCCTCCCTCCACCGAAGACGATTTCAGACCAATTCAGGCGAGTTTTTGCCATGAGAGTTATGCTCACCAGCGACCGTACGCCAAGAATTGTAACGAGAATGCTACATATGGCAAGAAATTACCGCGAAAGATTTCATTGAGTTGCTTACTATCGAATCGAGAGGACGCTGTTCGGCGGGTTCCGGCCTCCGCTGGGAGGACCTGGCGAGTCGCATCAGCCTTGGCATACAGCCCCGGACTAATCGAGATGCGCGAGTTCCGCACGCGGCCCCCGAAGGCCAGCGCGCAAGAACAGTCCTCACCCGCCACCGTGCGCAGTGCGCATGACCGGCCGGCGACGCGGACCTGGAGTTAGCGGCCCGCATCGAGGCCGGCGCGGAGCCCGCGCAAGACCTCGGCCAGGGTGCCATCGGCCCAGAAATGGATGTAGTAGATGGTTGGCGACTCCCCGATCAGGTGGCTGTGCACGGCCGTTGCCGTGATATGATGCGTGGCGAACGCGTCCAGGACGGGATCAACCCTGGGGCCAAGCACCGCCAGGTCGCCGGTGGCGACCGCGCGGTTCGGTCCGGCCATCTGGATGTTGATGGGACTGCCATAAGCGAGCGCCGGCGTCAGCGCTCGACCGTGCATTGTAACGCTGCCGAGGACCAGGATAGTCGAGACCTGGGCGACGTTTCCTTGCGCCCGGCCCGAGAGGCCGAGCGTGCCGAAGACGGCGGCCGTGTCGATCGCGAGTGGCTGGGGCGACGCGGCGGCGACCGGGCGTGGCGTCGCGGTGAGGGCTAGCGCGTGCTCAAGGCGCGCGCCCAAATCCGTGGCGCTGCCCTGAGCATGGAAATGGACGTACGTGACCTGGGGTTCGCCCCCGGCCAGGTGGTTGTGCACCGCCGTGACATCCACCCGCTGGTTGGCCAGCTCGGCCAGCACCGGTCCCAGCTCGGCCGCGGTCAGCACCAGGTCGCCCATCATCGTGGCATCAGTGGGCTCTCCGCTGAAGCCGGCCCACGCGCCCAGCGCCAGCGCCGGGGCGACCGCCACATCACCAACCTTGAGCGCGATGTCGCGGCGTGGGAGGTTGTAGCGGTGATAGCCACCGGTCTCCACCGCCGGGGTCTTGAGGATACGGCCCACCGAGTCCCACACCAAGCTGGGGTTCGCTTGCGCTCGTGTGGCCACCGGAGCGAGGACCAGTGCGGATGCGGTCAAGACAACGGCGAACTGCTGGTTCATGGTCTTGTCTCCTTTCGAGCAACACGTGTGCGGCCAGCAAGGCGTCTGCTGCGATGACCGCAGCTAGCTGGGTGCGAGAAGGTCGCAGTATAACCAACCAGTCTAGCGCCGACTCCCCTGAAGGATTTCTGACAAACCCGTAAGGATGTGCGCGCGCCGTGAGCCGTTGACCGTCCCGCCGGGCCGGCTCCAACATTGGCAACCGCTGAGCCACGTCATGCGGATACTGGTTATCGAGGACGAGCCCAAAGTCGCCGACGCCATTCGGCAGGGACTTGAGGCCGAGCACTACGACGTTGCGGTGGCCCGCACCGGCGAGGAGGGGTTCTTTCTGGTCAGCGCGGAGACCTTCGACCTTGTCGTGCTTGATCTCGCGCTCCCAGGCAGGGACGGCCTGGAGGTGTTGCGCACCATCCGCCGGCGGGGGCTGCTGTTCCCGGTGCTTATCCTCACGGCACGGGACACAATTGAGGATCGTGTGCAGGGATTGGACCAGGGAGCGGACGACTACCTCGTGAAGCCGTTCGCCTTTCCGGAGCTGGTCGCGCGCATCCGGGCGCTGTTGCGCCGCGGGCGCCTTGACCAGGTGCTGCGGCTGAAGCTGGGCGATCTCGAGATGGATCTGGTGCGGCATCAGGTGGTGCGAGCCGGGAACGTCCTCGAGTTGACCGGTCGGGAGTTCGATCTGCTGGAGTACCTCTTGCGGCACCAAGGGCACATCGTGTCACGGGAAATGCTGGCCCGCGACGTCTGGCGACAGGCCGCCCGGAGCGCGCCGCTGGACAACGTCATAGACGTACAGATCTCGAGGCTGCGGCGCAAAGTGGACGGTCCCTCGGGGCGCAGACTGCTTCACACCATCCGAGGAGTCGGTTTTACCGCACGGAGCGAGGAGGCGTGAGACCGGTGTGGCAGAGCGCGCGC
>JACQHC010000044.1 GCA_016199245.1 Gemmatimonadota bacterium
ACGCCCACCGCCACGACGTGGTGCACCGGGACATCAAGCCGGAGAACATTCTCCTCGAAGAGCGCCATGCGGTGGTGGCGGATTTCGGGATCGCGCGGGCGATCAGCGTGGCGGGCGGCGAGAAGCTCACCGCGACCGGTGTCGCGGTGGGGACGCCGGAGTACATGAGCCCGGAGCAGGCGAGTGGCCGAGGGGAGCTGGATGGGCGGAGCGATGTCTACGGGCTCGGCTGTGTGCTGTACGAGATGCTGGCGGGGCAGCCGCCCTTCATGGGACGGACGGTCGAAGCGGTCCTGCGGCAGCACATGACCGCCCCGGCCCCCGCGGTGACGGCAATCCGCGAAGGCGTTCCCACGCCCGTGACGAGCGCGATACAACGTGCGCTGGCAAAAACCCCGACGGATCGGTTCGCCACCGCGCTGCAGTTTGGGGAAGCCATCGCGCAGCCAGTGACCCTCGGAGTCCCATGGTGGCGATCGAGGCGAGTCGCCGTGGCATTGCCTGTCGTGGCTGTCTTGGCGGTCGCTGGATGGTGGATGAATGCCCGTGATCGTGGTGACGTCACGTCCGCTGAGGACGGTGCGCTGCCCCGTCTTGCCGTGTTGCCGTTCGAGAACCTGGGTGCCCCGGAAGACGAGTTCTTCGCCGACGGCATCACCGACGAGATTATTACGAAACTGGCGGGGCTCAGCGGCCTCGCGGTGATCTCGTCGCAGACCGCTAGGCAGCTCAAGGGTACGGACGAGACGCCAGCACAGATCAGCAAGAAGTTGGGTGTCCAGTATCTGGTCCAGGGCAGCGTCCGGTGGCAACGGGTCGCCAACGGTCCCAGTCGTGTGCGCGTAACACCTCGGTTGATTGATATCGCGGACGACCGCCATCTCTGGGCCGCCGATTTTGATGAGGACCTGGAGGACATCTTCCGGATTCAGGGTCAGATCGCCACCCATGTCGCAGAAGCGCTCGGCGTGACCCTGCTCAAACAGGAGCAGGAGGCTGCCGCTGCGCGCCCCACGCAAGATTCAGCGGCCTATGAGTTGTACCTAAGAGGCAATGCCTACTTCTGGGTCGGATTCCCGCTTTCTCCACGGTTACGGGACGCCGCGGACATGTACCAGAGGGCCGTGGATCGAGACCCGACATTCGCTGCGGCACACGCCAGGCTCTCCATGGTCCACGGCAGCATTCGGGCGGGCGGCGGCGATCCAGGCCGGGAGGACGAGCACCTTGGCAAGCAACGACTGCACGCAGATCATGCCCTGGCGCTGGACTCCGCGTTGCCCGAGGCCCACGTCGCGATGGGCTACTATCATTACCAGGGCCGCCGCGACTACGAGGCCGCGCTACAAGAGTTCGAAATAGCGCTAGCTGCCGAGCCCAACAACAGCTCTTTCATGGTAGCCAAAGCCATCGTCCTTAAGCGAACCGGCGCCTTCGCTGCTGCGGCTGAACTCAACGCCCGCGGGTCTGATCGCGACCCATTGAACTGGGCCACAGCGGTCGAAGCGTGGATTAACTACTCACACCTCCGCCGACATCATGAGGCACAACGCTACATTGACAGGGCTGCATCATTGCAGAAGGCGAGCGGGGATTTCCAGTGGCAGTCGGCCTACACTCGTCTTTCGCGAGACGGGGACGTTACGGCGCTGCGTCAGTGGCTGAGAATCAGTCTTGGTGATACCGGCGTTGCGCAAGTCGTAGCGGAGGCCGCGCACGGTGGGGGATTCCGCCAGCAAGGATGGGCTCTGGTCCGAGCACTTTGCGGACCCTGCGATGCGGCGATCCCCTTGGTTCGGAGCGGTCGGGAGCGAGACTGGCAGCAGTATTACGGGAAGGCGCTGCTGTACGAGAGGGCGGGACGCCTGGGCGTGGCACGAGCCTACTACGACTCAGCTCGCGTCAGGGAGGAGGAGCTGGGCCGCTTTCCGTTCTGGGCCTACGCCAAACTGCGTCGCAAGCACGAGGCGGTGACAGCGGCGCAGGAGGTACTGGAAAGGGCCGGCCGGGACAGGGATGTCGCGGCGCAGGCCTACTCGCAACACGGCCTTGCGGAGGTATACGTGATCCTGGGCGAGTACGATGCCGCCTTGGAGCGGTTGGAATGGCTGCTGAGCCATCCTTCCTTCATCTCGGTCCCGCTGCTCCGGGCGGATCCGCTGTACGATCCGTTGCGAAGCAACCCCCGGTTCCAGGCGCTGCTGGCCAAGTACGACACGCCACGCGACTGAGGATGCCGGCGTAGGACCGCGCCATCAACTCCCGCGTTGTCATTATGCTGCCCGGCGGCCAAGTCAGCTTCCGTACCCCTTCCCACACTCCGGGCAAGACCGTTCGGCTTTGCCCCGCACGTGCGACAGGCCAGCGCCGCCACCTGCGACAGGTCCCGCTGGCCCACGTCGTCAATCTCCCGCGCCTTCAAGAGGACACCAGCATGTGGTGCCCCCTGGCTAGCCCCGCCGGGACGAAGAGGCGAGAATACACCTAGCGGGGAGGACACATGGTGCCGGTGCTTGAGCAAGAGTTGAGAACCTATGAGGCTCACCGGGAGAAGCTGGTGGGGACAGCGACGGGAAAGTTTGTCCTGATCAGAGGTTCTGAGGTGGTCGGACTCTTCGACGCGCAACTGGACGCGATTCGACAGGGCTACGAGAGGTTTGGGAACGTCCCATTCCTCGTGAAACAGGTGCTGGAGGTCGAAACCCCTCACAACTTCACGTCCAACCTCTAGTCATCACGACACGGCCATGCGTGCGGACGTGTACCTCACGGCCAGAGATGCGCTGAACGTCTGGGCGTTTGAGCACCGCGTCGTGAGACAGGTTGACGATGACGAGATCTTTCTTGCGCCCGTTGAAGCGATGATTCTGAACAAGCTCCGCTACTATCAATGGGAAGGTCGGATCGGCATCCACGGGATATCCAAGAGATGCTGCGCATCAGCGGAGACCTGGTGAGTCGTCCCGACATCGAGCGATGGGCGGCAAGGATCGGAGTCGAGAAGGAGTGGGAGCGGGTGCAGGGCTTCCCCGACCTGTAACGCGCGGGGCTGGCAGGCAGCCTCGGCTGTCCGCGGCGGATATCGACTGGCTGGCTGCGCCGTGGCGCTGCATCTTGGTTCACCACCCTCCTCATCCGGGCCATGCCCGACTTGCCTGACCGCCTCAAAGCTGCCCTGGCCGATCGCTACGCGATCGAGCGGGAGCTGGGCCGCGGCGGCATGGCCACGGTGTACCTGGCCCGAGACCTGAAGCACGACCGCCCCGTCGCGATCAAGGTCCTGCGGCCCGAGCTGGCCGCCGCGCTCGGCCCGGATCGCTTCCTCCGCGAGATCAAACTCACCGCCAAACTGAACCATCCCCACATCCTACCGCTGCTCGATTCCGGCGAGGCCGGTGGCTTCCTCTACTACGTCATGCCGTACGTAGAGGGGGAGTCCCTTCGCGACCGGCTGAACCGGGAGAAGCAGCTGCCGGTCGAGGACGCGCTTCAGATTGCCCGCGAGGTAGCGGACGCATTGGACTGCGCGCATCGCCACGACGTGGTGCACCGGGACATCAAGCCGGAGAACATTCTCCTCGAAGAGCGCCATGCGGTGGTGGCGGATTTCGGGATCGCGCGGGCGATCAGCGTGGCGGGCGGCGAGAAGCTGACGGCGACTGGCGTGGCGGTGGGGACGCCGGAGTACATGAGCCCCGAGCAGGCGAGTGGGCAGGGGGAGGTAGACGGGCGGAGTGACGTGTACGGGCTGGGGTGCGTGCTGTACGAGATGCTGGCGGGCGAGCCGCCGTTCACGGGACCCACGGTGGAGGCTGTGTTGCGGCAGCATTTGACCGCCGCTGTTCCGGCGGTGACGGCGATTCGGGCAGCAGTGCCGGGGACGGTTGCGAGCGCCATTGAGCGAGCGCTGGCGAAGACGCCGGCGGATCGGTTCACCACGGCCGCGCAGTTCACCGAGGCGTTGACGCAGTCGGGATCAGTGGCGATCGGAGCCGCGGCGCCCGCGTCGGCAACGGGCCCATCGCGTCGCCTCAGAGGAATCGCGCTACTGGGTGGCGCGGGCGCTGTGGGGCTCGTCGGGTTGCTCACTGTGCTCCGCCTTGGGCGGCCGGACTGGCCCAGCCTCACCGAGCCCGCCTACGAACGGACAGCAATCGCGGTGCTGCCGTTACAGAGCCTGAGCGCCGAGGAACAGCATGCGTACTTCGCGGGCGGGTTGCACGACGAGATTCTGACGCAGCTCTCCAAGGTGGCGGCGCTCAAGGTGATCAGCAGGACCTCCGTGATGGGCTACGCGGGCCCGAACATCCCCCCGCTCCGGCAGATCGCGAGCGACCTGTCAGTCGGAAGCATCGTTGAAGGCAGCGTGCAGGTCGTGGGCGAGCGGCTGCGGGTGAATGTGCAGCTCATCGATGCAGGAACCGATAGTCATCTCTGGGCTGAGCGGTACGACCGCACCCTGGACGACGCATTCGCCATTCAGGCTGATATCGCGCAGCAGATCGTGGTAGCCGTGGGTGCGGCGCTGAGCGGCTCCGAGCAGGAGCAGCTGGCTGCTGCTCCAACTGCGAACGCCGAGGCGTACCGGCTCTACTTACAAGGGCGGGAGTATTGGACTCGCGCGGGCATTCTCCGGGCCAACCTCGAGAGCGCCGTACAATTGTACGAGCGCGCCGTTTCGCTGGATCCAAAGTTCGCCCGAGCGCGTGCAGCGCTTTCAGCAGTGCACGGAATGATGTACTGGCAACGGTACGATCCCTCGCCGACGCGGGCAGCGCGCCAGCGCGAGCAAGCCGAAGCGGCCCTCGAGCTCGCACCCAATCTGCCCGAGGCGTACGTCGCCCTGGGATTAGCGCATTACTGGGGTCGCCGCGACTACCGGCGGGCATTGGAAGCGTTCGCCATCGCGCTGAAGGGGTTGCCCAACGACGCCGAGTTATGGGCGCAGATCGGGTACGTACATCGTCGGTTGGGCAACTGGAGTGAAGTTGTTACGACGTTCGACAGGGCAACTCAACTCGACCCACGGAATGCGAATCTGTTCTTTGCGCTAGGCGGATACACTTTCGAGCCCATGCGCAGATATGCTGATGCCGTCGGCGCTTGGAATCGGGCCGTGGAGCTCGCACCCGACCTTCACGTCGCGGCTGTGAATAAGGGATGGACGTACGTGGTTTGGCAGGGACAGGTTGACACGCTGCGGGCCGCTTTGACCCGGGTGCCGAGGGACGCGGAGCTCGGGCCGTCGGGGACGAGGTCCGCACAGGAAGCTCAACTACTTCACTGGGAACGGAAAGCGGACAGCTTGTTGCTGATTCTCAAGGACGCCCGCGCAGCGGTCTTCGAAGGTCAAGCGTTCTTCCTGCCCACTTCCCTGTACGCTGCCTGGGCGCACCAGCTGCGCGGTCAAGGCCTGAGCGCCGGAGTAGCCTTGGACTCAGCGCGGGTGCTGCTGGATACGGTGATCAGAGCGATTCCGGACGACTGGCGGGTGCACGCGGCCCGAGGCCTGACGCTGGCCGGACTCGGGGATCGCGATGCAGCCTTAGGCGAGGCCCGTTGGCTCTCGCGATCGGCGGTATACCGTGAGGACGCTACTGAGGGGACGAGGGCCGCGGAGAATCGAGCAAAGATCCTGGCACAGGCCGGCAGCGCACAACCGGCCCTCGACGAAATCGAACGGCTTCTCGCGGAACCTGCGTGGCTCAGCGTCCACACGCTGCGACTGGACCCGCTCTGGGACCCCATCCGGACGCACCCCCGCTTCCAGGCGCTGCTGGCGAAGTACGACAAGCCGTCGCCCAACTGACGGCGGGGTCTCCGCCAAACCGTTACACGATTTCAGCCAGCAGGGTCTTCGGCGTGGCCACGCGCACCGGCGCCTTGACGTAATCCCGCACGTTCCGCGTCGCGATCACCTCGGCGCCGCACGCCTCCGCCGCGGCGACCTGCATGGCATCTTCGAAGTCCTTCATCTCCAGCCGCGCCGCCCGGCGCAGGCTGTCGGTGGTGGTAGGCGAAACCTCGACGAATCGAATCAGTTCCGCGATGAAAGCACGAGCGTCGCCACCTCCCCGCGTCGGGCGGACGAGGTAGTAAAAGTTGGCCACCGTGTGCCAGGCCACGAAGCCTGAGCCCGGGCGCTGCTGGAGCCGGTCCAAGAGCTGCGCGGCGGCCGCTGCGTGGGGCGCTCGGTCCAGCGCGACATCAATCAGGACATCCGTGTCCAACAGAATGATCACAGATACTTCTCAGCCAGGGTGCGGTATCTGGGGTTAGATCGCCGGGCCGGCTTGAACTTCCCGCGCCAGCGCTGGGCGAACGATTGGTTGTCACTGGCGCTCGCAGCTCGCAGGGCGTCCTCAATCAGTCGGGACAGCGACACGCCGCGGGACTTGGCGTGGCGTTTCGCGCGGGGCAGCAGGTCGCGGTCTACGGTCACGGTCAGCTTTGTCTTCATAGTCACATCCCATATACGTATTCACAGTACGAATATACGTATTGTCCCGGGGTGAGCAAACCGTCCGCCAATCGAGGTCGCTGCGGCGGCCGTTGGGCGACCTCCCCAAGAAGAGCGCGTGACTGGCCCGGCGAGCCCGCGGCCCGCATCTTAGCCCTAATCCGAAAATAATCTCACGCCACGAGCCGCTCCGCGATCTGCGTGTAGAGCCGTTCGGCGGCTGGATTGGCCGCTAGGCGGAGCATGTTGCGTCCGTTGATCCGGCTCAGGCGCCCCGCCCGGGCGATGAGCAAGAACCGCAGCGTCCGCATACTGCGGAGCAGGAAGCGGAAGGTCCGTTTGCGGCTGCGGGCTTTTGGCGTCGCCAGGGTGGTGAGTTGGAAGCCACGGCTGACGTTGTAGGCCAGCACGCTGAGCTGCTGCCAGGCGCTGTTGGCCCCGTAGTGGTTGGTGGGAACCACGGCGAGCGCGAACTCGCCTTTGAGCTCCGCCAGCGTCTTCTCTTGCGCACCCCGCCCCGCCATGAAGTGCCACAGCGCCCGGGGCCGCAGCCCCAGGTTGGTGGCCACCGCCGAGTACTCGCAGTGCCCGTCGTCGGGCGAGAACAGATCGAGCTGGAAGTTCTTGCGCGTCCGGTGCGCCACGCGCTTGCGGTAGATCACCACCCGCAGCCGCAGGCCCCATTGCTCGACCGGCAGCCACACGGCGAAGGCCGCGACGTCGGGGGCCACCCGCCGCCAGCGCTGGCGCTCCGCCACCAGCGCCTTGAGCCCGAGCCACTGCCAGAAGCCCACCTTGACGGCGTAGCCGATGCGCTCCCGCGCGAGGAGCTTGAGGATCTCCTCCTGGAAGAAGGCCGCATCGAGCCGCACTTCCAGCGGGAGGCGGCGTCCCACGCGCGCCCGCAGGTCCCGCAGCACCTCCCGCAGCAGCCGCGTCGCCCCGCGGCTGTCGTGCACGTTGCCCGGGCGATTGGTGAGCCGCAGGATGTGCCCCGTCTGCGCCACGTGCGCCAGCAGCGGGTAGTAGCTGGGGTCCTTGCGGTGGTGCGGGTTGAAGCCCCGAAACGCCCAGGCCACCTGCATCCCGGTGCGGATCACGGTGCCGTCCACATCGAGCGTCAGCCGCGGGAGCCCCAGGCGCGCCAGCTCCTCGGTGACCACCGCGGTGTTGAGCTGCCGCAGGGCCGCCACCTCTCGCCGCGTGAACCGCTTCAACCAGTTCGCCACGGTGCGCCCGGTGGGGATCCGGGCCAGGCCACAGAAGCGACCCAGCAGCCGATCGCCCGCCACGTAGCGCAGGTGCTCCAGCCGTCGTGCCCCGCTGTACAGCAGACCGAGGATCAGCAGCACCAGGCGGTGACTGCCGTAGTCCCCACCGAGCTGGGCCAACACGGCCCCCAGACGGCGCGGGAGGTCCAGCCGCTGCACGTAGCGTCGCAGCAACTCCAAGCCACCGTAGGAGGTCAAGGCCTGAGGGACGAACTGGATGGCGAGATCACTTTTGACAGGGCGCCGCAAGCGTGCTATCGTCAAGCGCATCAGAGGGGCCTTTGCGTTTGGGGGACTTACGTCGCTGTGGTCCACCAAAATATGCGGAGTGCCCCTCTGATGCATCACCCGTTACCCCACTCACGCATCATCCACCTCCCCGATTTATTTTCGGATTAGGGCTAGGTGACCGCCCTCCGGGCCCGAGACATGCCCGACCTGTTCGACCGCCTGAAAACCGCCCTCGCCGATCGCTATTCGATTGAGCGTGAGCTCGGTCGTGGCGGGATGGCGACGGTCTACCTCGCGGAGGACTTGAAGCACCACCGCCAGGTAGCGGTCAAGGTGCTCAGCCCCGAGCTCGCCGCAGTGCTCGGTCCCGAGCGGTTCCTGCGCGAGATCGAGATCTCCGCCCGGCTGAATCATCCGCATGTCCTGCCGCTGCTCGACAGTGGGCGGATCGCCGAGTTCCTCTACTACGTCATGCCCTACGTCGAAGGGGAGTCACTCCGCGACCGGCTGAACCGCGAGAAGCAGCTGCCGGTGGAGGACGCGCTCCAGATCGCCCGGGAGGTGGCGGACGCGCTGGATTACGCGCACCGCCACGACGTGGTGCACCGGGACATCAAGCCCGAGAACATTCTCCTCGAAGAGCGCCATGCGGTGGTGGCGGATTTCGGGATCGCGCGGGCGATCAGCGTGGCGGGCGGGGAGAAGCTCACCGCGACCGGCGTGGCGGTCGGGACCCCTGAGTACATGAGCCCGGAGCAGGCGAGCGGGCACGGTCAGCTCGATGGGCGCTTGGACGTCTACGCCCTGGGCTGTGTGC
>JACQHC010000045.1 GCA_016199245.1 Gemmatimonadota bacterium
ACGGCCCCAGTCGGCTTGTCGTTGATGTAGTAATTCCCGGCCGCGAACCGGAGCGCGTGATTCGCCTCGCGCAGCGCGCGGCGATCCGTGGCGAAGACGGCGCCGGTGAGCGCGTACGGCGACGTCCGGTCCACCAGCTCCAGCGTCCGCTCCCACTCTCGCTCCGGGTACACGTACACCGTGACGACCGGCCCGAAGATCTCCTCGCACATGGTGCGGAAATCGGGCCGATGGGCCCGGATGAGGGTTGGTCGGATGAAGTAGCCCGTCCGGTCGTCGGTCTCGCCGCCCGCGACGATTTCGGCGTCCGGGCTGCGACGCGCTTCCTCGAGGTACCCCGAGATGCTGGCGAACGCGCTCCGGTCGATCACGGCGCCCATGAAGTTGCGGAAATCCGCCGGGTCCCCCATGGGCAGCCCGGTGGTGAGGTTCACGACTTCATCCCGAATCTCCCGCCAGGTGGTGTCCGCCACGTAAACGCGCGACACGGCGCTGCATTTCTGACCCTGGTACTCGAAGCCGCCGCGGATGATCGCGGTCACGAGCGCGGCACGATCCGCGCTCGCGTGGGCGATAATGAAGTCCTTCCCGCCGGTCTCCCCCACCAGTCTCGGGTAGCTGCGATAGCGCCCGATATTCTCGCCCACGGCGCGCCACATGGACTGAAACACTCCGGTCGAGCCCGTGAAGTGGATGCCGGCAAGATCGCGGTGCGGCAGCACCACGCCGCTGATCGTCCCGGCGTCGCCGGGCAGGAAGTTGATCACGCCGGGCGGGAGGCCCGCCTCCATGAGCAGCTTCATCAGGAAGTAGCCGCTGTACACCGTGGAGCTGGCCGGCTTCCACAGCACCGTGTTGCCCATGAGGGCCGGCGAGGTCGGGAGATTACCGGCGATGGACGTGAAGTTGAACGGCGTCACGGCGTACACGAAGCCTTCGAGCGGCCGGTAGTCGAGCCGGTTCCAGGCGCCTCCCACCGACAGCGGCTGATCTTCGTACAGACGCTCGGCGTAGTGGGCGTTGAAGCGGTAGAAATCCACCAGCTCGCACACGGCGTCGATCTCCGCCTGATGGGCCGTCTTGCTCTGGCACAGCATGGTCGCGCCGTTGACGGTCCCTCGCCACGACGTCGCCAGCAGCTCCGCCGCCTTGAGCAGCACGGCGGCCCGGTCTTCCCAGGGCCACGACGCCCACTCGCGATGCGCCTGCTCGGCCGCCTCGATGGCCTGGTTCACTTCCGCCGGCCCTGCCTTGTGCCAGGTCGCCAGCAGGTGACCGTGCTTGTGCGGCATCACGGCCCTGGCCGTGTGTCCTGTCCGAATCTCCTGCCCGCCCACAATGACGGGAATGTCGATCTGCTGGCCGGACATGTCGGCGAGAGCCGCCTTCAGTGAGCGCCGCTCCGCTGTTCCCGGCGCATAGGAACGCACGGGCTCGTTGACGGGGATGGGGACTTGAACCTGGTTGCTCATCGGTGTGTAGCTCCCTGAGCGCTCTGCGGCGGCCGCTTCTCCCGGCGCCGCGCGGCGATGGTGTCAGGTCAGAAATGCAGGTGGAACTCCAGGCTGATCCGGTCCGTGTCCGTGGTGGCCTGTGGGATCCACACATCCGCGTTGTAGAACGCCGCCGCCCGAACAAAGCTGGCCGGGAACCACTCCAGGCCGAAGCGCCATCGTACCCGTTCGTCTTCGCGGATCGCCCGGCTCTTGTCGAAGTACCCGTAGGTAACCTTGGCGTTCACGCCCTTCGTGACGAGCAGATCGCCCGCCACATAGGCCGCGCCCTGCTTGAGCACGGCACCGGCGGCAGAGCGTTCCTCGATGCGATCGACTTCGCCCAGCAGCGAGAGCGGGCCGACGCGCACGCCACCGAACCCGCCGAACACATCACGCCGCGCGGCGCCATCGCTCTCATTGCGCGAGGCCGAGCCACCGAGCCGGAAATACCGGAACACGAGCGCCGCGGTGGATGTGACCTGCTTGCCGTCATTCCCTTCCGCCGCGCCCGCAGCGCCATTCGTCACGGACACGAACCACGAAAGCGGTCCCGGCTCCAGCCCGAACTCCACGCCGATGTCCGGCGTGTCGTAGGTGAACCCGGTCTGCTGGCGGACGAACTCGACGTCGTCCTGAAGCCGGAGCCCGTACGGCAACAGGAACTTCCCGGCTTTGGCATAGCCGTTCGCCGGCAGTTGCACGAGCGCAAAGGCCTCGCGAGCATCCGCGCGGCCCGGCCCGAGCGTCTCGTCCACGTAGAGCGACAGCACGCGCTCGATCAACCGGGCCTCCAGATACGCGTTGGCTTCGTCCAGCTCCAGCGCCGTCTGAGGGGACCGGCTGCTCACGTAGGCCGAGGCGACGGTCCGCACGTCCCAGCCGATCGAGAGGTAGTCGTTCAGCGCCCGGCTGCGCGCCGCGCTCGGGCGCATGGGCAACTGGGTCTGCGCGTAGACGCTCCCGTAGTCCGACCGGCCGCCCCCTCCGCTCCGGTTGACGTGGCAGGCGGAGCACTTGAGCCCCGTGCGAATGGCGAGGTGGGGTTCGGACACTGCAGAGGCGGCAGGAGCGGCAGGGGCGGCAGCGGAATGCATCGAGAAGCACGCTACCATCGCGATCGCGAAACGCGTAGGCGTGGTCATGATCAGTTGTTCTTCGCGCCGAGCAGGATCCAGGCCCGCATACGGGCGATCTGGACGGCGCTCAGCGGACTCCCGCCCAGCGGCATGCGGCTGCCGGAGCCACCCACGGTGGCCTGGGTGTCCTGCAGTTTGTGCACGAGGTAGCTCGAGTCCGGCAGGAACGGGCGCACGCGGCGCAACGGGGCCTCACTGGCCGGCACGTTCACGGTGTTGGCGTAGGCGAGCCCGGAGCCGAGATTCATGCCCTGTGCCGGAGACGTGCCCGCGTGACAGCCGCTCAGGGCACAGTTCTGGGTGAAGATCGGCTGGATGTGCCCGGACAGCGTCACCGAATCCGCGGCGGTGCCCGATCCGTCGGGGTTGCCGAACTCGTCCAACCCCGTTCCGTCTCCGGACGGACAGCCGAGCCCCAGTGCGGCGAGGCCGGCGACAACCAGGACATTGCAGACACGGTGCATGCTGAAGTGTTCTCTCCTGAGCCGGTCCCGCAATTCTCCTCAACCTCGGTGACCGGGCAAGTGTAACCTGAGCACGGCGAAGCGGCGAGTGCGCTTGCCGTCCCACGGGCTCCACCGGCTGTCATCACACCGAGGCGCCGACCGAGGCTCCGCCGACCGGCAGCGTCACGCGCGCGATGCAGCCCGGGATGCCGCGGCGGTTCTCGAGGGTCAGCGTGCCACCGTGCGCTTCTGCGATCTGGCGACTCAACCCGAGCCCGATGCCTGACC
>JACQHC010000048.1 GCA_016199245.1 Gemmatimonadota bacterium
GGGCTGCCGGACCCGCGCACCGGCCGCGAGCCGTACGCGGTCGTGCAACTGCGTCAGGAAGACCGCGCGGCGCAGATGCGGAACCTGGTTGGCTTTCAGACCCGCATGCGTATCCCGGAGCAGCGGCGCGTATTCGCCATGATTCCCGGGCTCGAGCAGGCGGAGTTCCTCCGCTTCGGCAGCATTCATCGCAACACGTATCTCAATGCGCCGGCGACACTCACCGCGCACTTGTCAGCGCGTGACGATGAGCGGCTCCTGTTCGCCGGCCAGCTGGTGGGCGTGGAAGGGTACACCGAGTCGCTCGGCACCGGGCTGCTCTGCGGCATCAATCTGGCCCGTATGTTGGACGGCATGCCTCCCGCGCTGCCGCCGGGCGAGACGATGCTCGGGGCGCTGCTGGCGTACGTGCACACGTGCGATCCCGTGCGCTTTCAGCCGATGAACGCGAACTTCGGTCTCCTGCCGCCGCTCGAGCGGCCCGTGCGCGACAAGCAGCGCAGGAAGGAGTTGTTGGCCGAGCGCGCGCTTGCGGCGATGCGGGGGTTCAGCGAGCTGGTCGGGGCGGACGGGGCTGACAAGGCGGACGCGTCGGTCAAGATGGACGGGGCGGTCGGGGCGACCCCGCGGTGAGCGAACCCGACCGCCGCCGATCGTCCCCGATCGCCCCCGATCGCCCTCTTCGGGTCGAGGTCCTCGCGTTCCTCCGGTATCTCGAGAAAGAACGCAACGACTCCCCCCACACCATCAAGGCCTACGGCCGGGACCTCGCGGCGTTCGAGCGGTTCGCCGACGAGTATTACGGCGGGCAAGACGCCTGGACCTGGTCCACGGTCGACCGGCTCGCGATGCGCGGGTTCATGGGCGCGCTGCAGCGGCTGGGTCTCTCCAAGCGGTCGGGGGCGCGGGCGCTTTCGGCGTTGCGCACGTTCTACCGCTTCCTGGGCGACCGGCACGGTGTTTCGGCGAACCCCGCGCGAGCCGCGCGGCTGCCCAAGCTGGAGAAGCGTCTGCCGCCCGTGCTCGATCGCGCGCAGGTGGAGGAGTTGTTTCGGCAGGCCGAGGCGCTCGCCGCGTCAGGGGATTTCGGCGCGGCACGTGACCTCGCGATGCTGGAGGTGCTGTACGGGTCGGGGCTCCGGCTCGGCGAGCTGGCCGGTCTCAACGTGGCGGATGTGGACATCGTGTCGGGGCAGATGAAAGTGCGCGGCAAAGGAAGGAAGGAGCGAATCGTCCCGCTGGGGAGCTACGCCGACCGCGCGCTGCGTCGCTACTACCTGGCACGGGAGCGGCTGCTGGAGCGCACCCGCGGGCTCCACGCCGAGGCGCGGGCGGTGTTTCTTTCCCGGCGCGGCGAGCGCCTCTCAGCCCGTAGCATCCAGCGGGCGGTGAAGGCGTTTCTCCGCGTGGTGGATCACGCCTCGGGCTTGAAGACCCACAGCCTGCGGCACTCGTTCGCCACCCACCTGATGGACGCGGGAGCGGACCTGCGAGCGGTGCAGGAGCTGCTCGGCCACTCTTCGCTCAGCACGACGCAGGTGTATACTCATACGTCCGTGGAGCGGCTGAAGAAGGTGTATCAGCAGGCGCACCCCAGAGCGTAGTGGAGGGCCGGGAGTGAGCGCGGAGTGCAAAGCGGCATGAGCGGCAGGAGCGGCAGGATTCAAGCCACGACGATCCTCTCCGTCCGCAAGGACGGCAAAGTGGCAATGGGTGGGGATGGCCAGGTCACGTTCGGCGAGACGGTCATGAAGGCGCACGCGGTAAAAGTCCGGCGCCTGGCGGACGGGAAGGTGCTCGCGGGCTTTGCCGGCGCCGCGGCGGACGCGATGACCCTGTTCGAAAAGTTCGAGGAGAAACTCGAGCGCTTTCCGGGGAACCTCCCGCGCGCCGCCGTCGATTTGGCCAAGGATTGGCGGAGCGACCGGGTGCTGCGCCGCCTCGAGGCGCTACTCGCCGTGGCCAACGCCGAGCACGGCTTCTTAATCAGCGGGTCAGGGGAGCTGATCGAGCCGGACGACGGGATCCTCGCGATCGGAAGCGGCGGCAACTACGCGCTGGCGGCGGCGCGGGCGCTCGCCCAGCATTCCGCGCTGTCGGCGCGGGACGTGGTGCAGCGCAGCCTGGAGATCTCGGCGGACATCTGCGTCTTCACCAACCGCAACATTACGGTTGTCGAGTTACCGTGACCGGCGGGGTCGAGCCCAAGTCGGACATGCCTGAGTCCACCACCACCGCGGAGAAGCTGGAGCAGGCCGATCAGGGTCCCGAGCCCATGCCGTGGCTCGAGGAGATGCCGCCGCGCCAGATCGTGGCGGAGCTGGACCGCTACATCGTGGGCCAGCACGAGGCCAAGAAGGCCGTGGCCATCGCGATCCGGAACCGCTGGCGCCGCTCCCAGGCGCCGGACGCGATCCGTGATGAGATCCTCCCCAACAACATCATCATGATCGGCCCCACGGGCGTGGGGAAGACGGAGATCGCCCGCCGCCTGGCCCGGCTCGCGGGCGCGCCGTTCCTCAAGGTCGAGGCGTCCAAGTTCACCGAGGTGGGCTACGTGGGACGGGACGTGGAGTCCATGGTGCGGGACCTGGTGGACGTGTCGATCAACATGGTGCGCGGCGAGCGGGAGGATGACGTCTATCCCCAGGCGGAGCAGCGGGCGGAGGAAGCGTTGCTGGACCTGTTGCTGCCGGCGCCACCGCCTCACGGGTCGCCGCGCGAGCCCGGCGCGCCCGCGGCCCTCGGCGACGCCGCCGAGCGCGGCGAGCGACAGCTGTTCATCGTCTCACCCAAAGGCGACGTGCGGGAGACGGCCGAACCCGGTGAGGAGGGAAAAGGAGGAGAACGGCGCGACCGGACGCGCGAGAAGCTCCGCGCCATGCTGCACGACGGCAAGCTCGAGGAGCGCGAGGTGGAAGTCGAGATCACGCAGCAGAACCTGCCGCTGCTGGAGTTCATGCAGCCGCCGCCCGGCATGGAGGGGCCCGACGTCAACTTCACCGAGATGCTGCAGGAGATGCTGCCCAAGCGAAAGAAGCGGCGCGTCGTGCGGGTGACCGAGGCGCGGCGTATCCTGGTGGACGAGGAGCTGCGGAAGCTCGTGGACATGGACGACGTGGTGAACGAGGCGCTGGACCGGGTCGAGAACCACGGGATCATCTTCGTGGACGAACTGGACAAGATCGCGGGAGAGCGGTCGCAGGCGGCCGGGCCCGACGTCTCCCGCGAGGGCGTGCAGCGGGACCTGCTGCCCATCGTGGAGGGGTCGACGGTCCAGACGCGCTACGGCTACGTGCGCACGGACCACGTCCTGTTCATCGCGGCCGGCGCGTTCCACGTCTCCAAGCCGTCTGACTTGATCCCGGAGCTCCAGGGCCGGTTCCCCATCCGCGTCGAGCTTTCGCCGCTCAGCCAGGAAGACTTCGTCCGCATCATGACCGAGCCCGAGAACGCGCTCACCAAGCAGTATCAAGCGCTGTGCGCCGCCGAAGGGGCGACCCTGGAGTTCACGCAGGACGCGGTCGAAGAGGTAGCCCGTATCGCCACGATCATCAACGATCGTATGGAGAACATCGGCGCGCGGCGGCTGCACACGGTCATGACCACGTTGCTGGACGAGCTGTTGTTCGAGCTGCCCAACGTGGCGGAGAAGAAAGTCGTGTTCACGGGAGGTGAGGTGCGCGAGCGGCTGATGCGGATTGTGGAAGATGAGGATTTGAGGAAGTACATACTGTAGGCGGCAGCCCTGGGGTCCCGTTCCACCCCTCCACGGCAGCCCAACACACACACCACCGCTCCCCAAGGCAGCCCCGTCCCGTCCGTCCGCCTTTCCTGCTCTTCTGCCTGTGGTTGAGGGGTAGCGAGTTCCGCGTCGGCGGCGTAGAATCCCCTCTCACCACGCTGTCATTTTGACTTACCGCCACCCCGCTGTTATGCCGAAACGTGACTTCCTCGCCATCACGGACTTCTCGAAGCGAGAACTAACGGACCTCCTCGACCTTGCTGCCCGGATGAAGGGGGGGCAGATCACGGGCCGGCCCCTCAAGGACAAGGTGCTGGCCATGATCTTCGCCAAGAGCAGCACGCGCACCCGGGTGTCCTTCGAAGTCGGGGCCATGCAGCTCGGCGGCCACGCGATCTTCCTCTCCTCGCGCGACATCCAGATCGGCCGCGGCGAGCCGATCAAGGACACCGCGCGCGTCCTGTCGCGCTATGTGCACGGCATCATGATCCGCACGTTCGGGCACGACGACGTGGTGCAACTGGCACGCTATGCGACCGTGCCCGTGATCAACGGCCTCACCGATCTCCTGCACCCCTGTCAGGTGCTGGCTGACTTGCTCACCGTCCGCGAAGCGCTCGGCACGTGGGACGGGAAGGTGGTGGCTTGGGTCGGCGACGGGAACAACATGGCCAACGCGTGGCTGCAGGCCGCGGAGGTGCTGGGCTTCGAGCTCCGGCTCGCATGCCCCGAGGGCTACGAGCCGAACCACGAGATCTTCGAGCGTGCCAAGCGCAAGGCCAGCGTGAGCATCACCGAGCTGCCCGAGGAAGCCGCGCGGGGCGCGCACGTGATCAACACGGACGTGTGGGCCTCCATGGGGCAGGAAGCCGAAGCGGAGAAGCGCGCGCTCGCGTTCAAGGGCTACATCGTGGATCAGGACCTGATGAAGCTCGCCGCCACGGACGCGATCTTCCTGCACTGTTTGCCGGCACATCGTGGTGAGGAAGTGGAAGAGGCGGTCTTCGAGGGTCCGCAATCACGCGTGTTCGATCAAGCCGAAAACCGGCTGCATGCCCAGAAGGCGCTGCTCGCCACTCTCATGGGATGAGGCATGACCGCCACGAAGAGTGCTGATCCGCTCAAGCGCACGCCGTTCTACGACCTGCACCTCGCGGCCGGGGCCAAGATGGTCCCGTTCGCCGGCTACGAGATGCCGGTCCAGTACCCCACGGGCATCACCAGGGAGACCGAGATCGTCCGCACCGGCGTGGGCGTGTTCGACGTGTCCCACATGGGCGAGTTCGAGGTGAGCGGCCCCGACCGGAACGCGTTCGTGAACCGCCTCACGACGAACGACGTGGGCGCGCTGACCGACGGCCAGGCCCAGTACTCGGCGATCCTCACCGAGGACGGCACGTTCGTGGACGACTGCCTCGTGTACCGGTTCGAGGATCGCGTCATGCTCGTGGTGAACGCGGCGAACATGGAGAAGGACTGGAGCCACATCGTGAGCCGCAAAGCGGGAATCAACGTGCGGCTGAAGAACATCTCGGACGACGTGGCGCTCCTTGCCGTGCAGGGCCCGAAGGCGGAAGCGATGCTCGCGCCCATCACCAAGATCCCGGTGGCGAAGATGGCCTACTATCACTTCGACATGGGTCACGTGGCGGGCATCGAGTGCTTCGTGTCGCGCACGGGCTACACGGGCGAGGACGGCTTCGAGGTGTACTTCCGGCCGGCGCACGCCGAGGTGATGTGGCACGCGCTGATCGGGCCGGGGCGCGGCGCCCCGGTCGGGCTCGGCGCGCGGGACACGCTGCGGCTCGAGGCGGGGCTGGCGCTCTACGGGAACGACATCGACGACACCGTGAATCCGTACGAGGCCGGCCTGGGCTGGATCGTGAAGCTGGACAAAGGGGCGCCGTTCACGGGCCGGGCGGCGCTGGAACGCGTGAACGCCAAGGGGGCCACCCGCCGGCTCGTGGGATTCCAGTGCGTGGAGAAAGGCGTCATCCCGCGGCACGGCTACGACGTGTACATCGGCGAGCGCAAGGTGGACACCGTGCGAAGCGGCGGGTTCAGCCCCACGCTCAAGCTGGCGATCGGGACGACCTACCTCCCCACGCATTCTACCGCGCCCGGCACGCGGTTCTTGATCGACTGCCGCGGCAAGCGGGTCGAGGCGGAGGTGGTGAAGTTGCCGTTTTATCGGGGGAGCGTGAAGGCGGGGAAGAAATGACGGGGCGATGTTCGATGCTCGATGTTCGATGTTCGGTGTCAGATGCTCGAACACCGACATTCGGGTACCGTCATCGAGCATCGAACATCGAGTATCGAACATCGAACATCGGATGACGATTCGCATCGCCGTGCTCACCATCTCCGACCTTGCCTCGAAGGGCGAGCGAAAGGACCTCTCCGGCGACGCCATCGCCGACTGGGCGAGCCGGCGTGGGTATTCCGTGACGGCGCGCGAGGTCGTGCCGGACGAAACCGATCTCATCGCGGGCGCGCTGTTGCGCTGGGCGGACGACGGCGTGGTGGACGTGGTGCTCACGACGGGCGGGACGGGCCTTTCCCCCCGGGACGTGACCCCGGAGGCCACGCGGGCCGTGCTGGACCGCGAGGCGCCGGGCATCCCCGAGGCGATGCGGGCGGCGAGCCGCGAGCGGGTGCCCCGGAGCGCGCTCTCACGCGGGCTGGCTGGAGCGCGCGGCGCGGCGCTGATCGTGAACCTGCCGGGAAGCCCGGAGGGGGTAAAGGACGGGCTCGCAGTGTTGGAGCCGTTACTCGAGCACGCGGTGCAGCTGCTGACGGGGGCGCCGACAGATCATGCGTAGAACACCAGCGATTCGTCAATCTGTAATTCGATGGCCGATCGCGTCCTGATCTCGATGGACGACCTGGAGACCGCGGTTCGCACGAACGCGGCCTTCGAGCAAGCCGGCTTCCGGACCACGATGGTCGCGCCGGCCGACGACGTGGTCGCCGTGCTGCGCCAGAGTGAGCCCGACCTCGTGGTGCTGACCGGAGCGTTGCACGACGGCCCAGCGGCGTTGCTCATCGAGCAGGCGCGGGAGCGATCCGTCTCGACGCTCGGCCTGGTAGAGCAGGAGGATCCCGACCCGCAATTCATTGTCCGCCAGCTGGGACTCACCGCCTGGATGGCCAAGCCCGCCGTACCGGCCGACGTCGTAGAGGCCGGGCGGCGGCTGGTCGAGCGCCGCCGGCTCCAGGAGCATACGGGCATCATCGGGGAGAGCCCGGCGATCCAGGAAGTACTGGTCAAGATCGAGCAGATGGCGCCGGTCTCGAGCACGGTGCTCATCGAGGGGGAGTCGGGCACCGGCAAGGAGCTCGTGGCGCAGGCCATCCATCAGCTCTCGCCGCGGCGCGCCAGGCCGTTCATCGCCGTGAACTGCTCGGCCCTCCCTGAGACGCTGCTCGAGTCCGAGCTTTTCGGGCACGAGAAGGGCTCGTTTACCGGGGCGGCGGAACGGCGGCTGGGCCGATTCGAGCTGGCGGACGAAGGCACGCTGTTCCTCGACGAAGTGGGCGAGATGCCGCTCGCCACGCAGGTGAAACTCCTGCGCGTGCTCGAGAGCCGATCGTTTTTCCGTGTGGGCGGCGTGCAGCCGATTCACGTGGACGTGCGCGTCATCGCGGCCACCAACCGCGCGCTCAGGGAAGAGGTGACGCTCGGGCGGTTCCGGGACGACCTGTACTATCGCCTGAACGTGCTGGCCATCTACCTGCCGCCGCTGCGCGAGCGCAAGCCCGACATCCCGCGCCTGATCCGCCGATTCATTCGCGAGCTGTCGCAAGAGCACGGCCGCGCATTCGCCGGCATCACGCCGGATGCCATGGACGTGCTGGTGAACGCGCACTGGCCGGGCAACGTGCGCCAGCTGCGCAATCTCATCGAGTCCATGGTGGTGCTCGGCCCGGGTCGCCAGATCGAGGCCGCGGACATCCCCGCCGACGTGGGGCAGGGCGGCACGCGGTTGCTGCCCATGCGGGTCCCCGGCGCCTCGCAGGACATCGCGGGCCACGAGCTCGAGTTCATCTTCCGGTCGCTGGTGGAGCTCAAGCTGCAGATCGAAGAGCTTCGGCGCCGCATGGATGAAGCCCCGGGGCGCGTCGAGCTGATCGGCGTTGGCCGGCCGCGGGTATACGGCGAGGTCGTGGCCGGGACGGCGGTGGGAGTGGGTGGAGGTGACGAGGGAGGGATGGGAGGCGACGGAGGGGCGGCCGAGGCGACGGTCGTCTATCGGCCCGGGATGAAGATGGCGGAGGTGGAGCGGGCGGCGATCGAAGGGGCGCTGCGCGAGACGCGCGGCAACCGCCGGCGCGCAGCCGAGCGGCTGGGGATCGGGGAACGGACGCTGTATCGCAAGATCAAGGAGTACGGGCTGGCGACGTAAACGACGGGCGACGAACGTTAAACCCTCCGTCGCCCCTTGGTCGCCCTCTGTCGTCTTTTCGTCGCCTACTATTGTCGCCCGACGCCATCACGCCTTCCAGCTCCGGCTCGGAGAGCAGCCGCATGATGCCTTCGGTCGCCGCCACCGCCGCGTGCTCCGGGTCGCGGCCCGTGGCGAACGCGTTCGGCGCGTCGGTTGGGATGACATACACCTTCGGCATGGGGAGGCGTGCCCGCTGGGCCAGGCGCTGGACGAGCCGGGCGAGCGCGTGCTCGGGACCCACTTCCCGCGCCCGATACATGCGCAGCACGATCCGATCCGAAAACCAGTAGGACGCGACGTTCATCACGGCGGCGAATCCAAAGGCCACCACGAGGCCCTGTTGACCCCCGATGGCCTGACCCGCGACGAGCAGCAGGCCGCTCAGCGTGCCCAGCAGGAGGGCGGTCTTCAGTGTGTTGTTCATGGCGTGAATGCTAATCAGCGCAGCTCGGGCGGGTGAAGCCTGGAGCCCGAGGCGGGGCGCAAGGCCGCGCGAAGCTTGCCCGACAATGGCGGAGCCCCGGGGTCCAGGATGGAGGCAGGACAGCCAGGCCAGGCCTCAGGCTGGCATGTCCAGCACCTGGCGGACCTTCCGCAGCAGGGCCGATGGCGTGAACGGCTTTTCGAGGTACTGCACGCCCGGCTGGAGCAGTCCCTGGCGCGCAACCGTGTCGTCCGTGTACCCGGAAACGTAGAGGACTCTGGCGGCGGGCCGGAGCGCCAGGAGGCGCTCGACCATGAGGCCGCCTCCCAGCTGGGGCATCACCACGTCGGTGAGGATCAGCTCAATGGGCCCCTGGTGCGTTTCCGCCAACGCGATAGCCTCTTGCCCGTTTGATGCCTCGAGCACCGTGTAGCCCTGCTTGCGCAGAATCGTAGCTGCGAGAGTCCGCACGCTCCGGTCGTCCTCGGCCAGCAAGACGACCTCCGACCCGCCGCGTGGTGCCTCTTGCGGCGTCGGTCCAAGCTCCTCCGGCGAGTCGTTCACCTGGGGCAAGTAGATCTTGAACGTCGCCCCCTGTCCGGGCTCGCTGTACACCCAGATGTAGCCGCCGCTCTGTTTGACGATGCCGTACACGGTGGCCAACCCGAGGCCTGTACCCTTGCCCGTCTCCTTAGTCGTGAAAAACGGCTCGAAGAGGTGGGCCTTGCTCTCCCCACTGATCCCCGTCCCGCTGTCGCTCGCGGCCAGCATCACATACGAGCCCGGGCTCACGCTGGTATGCGCCTCGGCGTATTCCTCGTCGAGCTCGACGTTGGCCGTGGAAATGGAGAGCGTGCCCCCCTGCGGCATCGCATCCCGGGCGTTGACCGCGAGGTTGAGGATGACCTGCTCCATCTGGCCGGGGTCCACTCTCACCGACGCCAGATCCGCAGCGAGCTTCGTGGTGATGGCTACGTCCTCCCCCACGAGGCGTCGCAGCATCCCCTCGATGCCCTCGACCACCCGGTTCAGGTTCAGGACGCGCGGCTGGAGCAGCTGTTTCCGGCTGAACGCCAGCAGCTGCCGGGTGAGGGCCGCGGCACGCTCGGCGGCCCGCTGAATCTCGAGGATGTCATTGCGCAGCGGGCTGTCCTGGGCCGCCTCATCGAGCATCAAGCTGCTCGTGCCCATGATCGCCGTGAGAATGTTGTTGAAGTCGTGCGCAACGCCGCCGGCCAGCCGTCCCACGGCCTCCATCTTCTGTGCCTGCCGGAACTGATCCTCCAGGCGCTTGCGCTCCGTGATGTCACGCACGACTCCCCGGGTGCCGACCACGCGCTCATCTTGGTAC
>JACQHC010000046.1 GCA_016199245.1 Gemmatimonadota bacterium
TCGTTGAGGCCGAGCTTCTCGCCGCGTTGGTCCGCCGCCCGGATGTCCTTGGCCAGCTCGATGAGCTCCTGAATCACCTGCGCGGCCTCGATGGCGCGGTTTTGGTAGCGGTGAATGGCGTGCTCCAGCATCTCGAGGAACGACTTGGCCTGCACCACGTTCTTCCGCCGCCGGGTCTTGATCTCGCCATCCAGCAGCTTCCGCAGCAGCTCTACGGCCAGGTTCCGCTGCGGCATGCCCCGCACCTCGGCCAGGAACTCGTCTGACAGAATCGAGATGTCGGGCTTGGCCAGGCCCGCCGCGGCGAAAATGTCTATCACGCCCTCCGGAGCCACGGCCCGCGATACGATCTGCCGGACCGCGAGGTCCAGCTCTTCCTGAGTCTTGCCGTTGGCCGGCGAGCGTTTCACCAACACTGCCGCCACGGCCTGGAAGAAGGCGACGTCGTCCCGAATTTCCCATGCGTTTTCATGTGGCACGGCGAGGGCAAACGCCTGGGACAGCTCACGCACGGCGGTCACGAAACGGCTCTTGCCGTCTTCCTGCGCCAGGATGTGCTCCTGCGCACCGGGCAACACGGACACGCGGTCCTGCGCCTTGGGGCTGGTCCAGCGGGACCAGTCGAACCCGTGGAACAGGCCTGAGCACACCTCGTGCTTCTCCAGCAGGAGGGCCACGGCCTCATCCTGATCAATGGCGGTGCGACCGGTCCCGCCGCTCTCGGTGTAGGTCGCCAGAGCTTGCTTCAGCTCATGGGCCAGGCCCAGGTAGTCCACCACCAGGCCGCCCGGCTTGTCGCGGAAGACGCGGTTCACTCGCGCGATGGCCTGCATGAGGCCGTGTCCGCGCATCGGCTTGTCCACGTACATGGTGTGGAGGCTCGGCGCGTCAAAGCCGGTGAGCCACATGTCGTGCACCAGCACGATCTGAAGGGGGTCGCCGGCGTCGCGGGAGCGGTCCGCCAGATCGTCTCGGCGGTCCTTGTTGCGGATGTGCTGTTGCCAGCCCGGGGAATCGGAGGCCGAGCCGGTCATGACGACCTTGATGATGCTCTTGCTGTCTTCCGTGTCATGCCAGCGGGGCTTTAGGGCAACGATCTCGTTGTACAGCTCCACACATATCCGCCGGCTCATGCAGACCACCAGGGCCTTGCCTGTCATCGCTTCCAGCCGGCGCTCGAAGTGGTCCACCAAGTCCCGGGCGATGAGCTTCACCCGCTTCTCGGCCCCGACCACGGCCTCGAGCTGGGCCCACTTGGTCTTGAGTTTCTCGCGGCGCTCGACCTCTTCGCCCTCAGTCAGGTCCTCAAAGTCGGCGTCCACGCGCGGGCGCTCGGCCTGGTCCAGCGCGAGCTTGGCCAGCCGCCCCTCGTAGTAGATGGGTACGGTCGCCCGGTCCTCGACCGCGCGCTGGATGTCGTAGATGGAGATGTAGTCGCCAAAAACCGCGCGGGTATTGGCGTCCGCTTTCTCGATGGGAGTGCCGGTGAACCCGATGAACGAGGCGTTGGGCAGCGCGTCCCGCATGTGCCGGGCAAAGCCGTCAATGAAGTCGTACTGGCTCCGGTGCGCCTCGTCGGCAATGACCACGATGTTCCGCCGGTCCGACAGGACGGGGTGGCGGTCGCCCTTCTCCTCTGGGAAGAACTTCTGGATGGTGGTGAACACCACGCCGCCGGCTTCCACGGAGAGCTTGGCCCGGAGATCCGCCCGGCTTTCGGCCTGAACCGGCGGCTGGCGCAGCAGGTCCCGGCAGCGCGAGAAGGTGCCGAAGAGCTGGCCGTCGAGGTCGTTTCGGTCGGTGAGCAGGACGAGCGTGGGGTTTTGCATGGCGGGCTCGCGGATGATCCGTCCCGCGTAGAACGCCATGGTCAGGCTCTTGCCCGACCCTTGCGTGTGCCAGATCACGCCCACGCGGCGGTCGCCGGGGGCACCGCCGGCCGCTCCGCTCTCGTAGCGGCCCGCGGGCTGCTCCTTACCGGCGCCCGCGGTCACGGCTCGGCCCGTGGCCCGCAGCGTCTCGCCCACCGCGTGGTTCACCGCGTGGAACTGATGGTAGCCCGCCATCTTCTTGGCGGGTTTCCCGCTCTCGTCCTCAAACACGATGAAGTCCCGCAGGAGTTGCAGCAGGCGCCGGTGGTGGAACACGCCTTCCAGCAGCACTTCGAGCTGCGGGAGCCGCGTGTCCGCGACCGTCTCCCCGGTCTTGGTGCGCCAGGGCTTGAACCATTCCCGGCCGGCGGTCAGGGTGCCGATCCGCGCCTCCACGCCGTCGGAGACCACCAGGAGCTGGTTGAAGGCAAAGAGGGTGGGTAGCTCAGCTCTGTAGGTCTGGAGCTGCTGGAAGGCGGTCCAGACGGTGGCGTTCTCGTCGGCGGGGTTCTTCAGCTCGATCACCCCAACGGGCAGGCCGTTCACGAAGAGCACCACGTCCGGCCGCCGAGTGTGCTTGTTCTCGGTGACGGTGAACTGGTTCACGGCTAGCCAGTCGTTGTTCGCGGGGTTCTCGAAATCAATCACTTGGGCTTGGGCGCCCCGGATGAACCCGTCAGGCGTACGGTGCTCGACGGTCGCACCATCCACCAGCAAACGGTGGAGCGTGTGATTACGGATTTCTAAGGAGGGGCCTTCGGGACGAGTGAGCTTGCGGAATGCGTCGTCGAGAGCTTCAACCGGAAGGTCGGGGTTGAGCCGAGCGAGGGCGTCGCGCAGGCGCTGCTCCAGGAAGACCTGCCTGTAGTTGAGGCGCTCCGCGGCCAGTTCGCCGGGGGCGATCTCGGGGCCGTGCGCGACGCTCCAGCCCAGACCTGCTAGCCACTGGGCGGCGGCGTCTTCGACAACGGACTCGGTAAATACGCTCATTGTAGCGTTGAAATGGTTACCTCACATCGGCCGGGTCCGATAGAGTTCCCACCCAGGCAAGACCCGGGAGCCGGCCGTGGAGACGCAACTCGCCCTGATCGCGGACGGCGCGAACATCTCAGTTGATGGCAAGGTCAACATCCTGGGCGAGTTTGACACGCTATTCGCTGAGGCCGTCCCTGTCCGGCACCCTGGATTCTGGTTCGTTGCCAAGCTGTTGCTCGGCGGCCGAGACGTCGGCCAGAAACGGCTCATGCTGAAGCTGGTGGACGAGGACGGTAACTCCGTCGTTCCGCCTCTGAGCCTCCGGCTCACCATTCCGTTGCCGGGCGCGGAGTTTACCGGGGATCGTTGGCCGCTGCCGGTGGTTTTGCAAGTGAGCAGTCTGCTGCTGCCGAGGTTCGGCGCCTATGTGTTCGAGCTGCGGACGGATGATCGTGTCTTGGCTGAAGTTCCGCTGTACGTACGACCAGCGCGAGGATTTGGTCACTAGGAGGCCCGGCTCATGCGATGGCGGATTGCCCAGTCGGGGCCCGGGCGCTAGCGTGGAGAGTGACGGCGAACGCATGGAGGTCTTGTCAATGCGCGATATGAACCCGGAAGAACTCGCGATGCTTCCCTGGTCCATCGTCGGCCCGCGGCCGGTGCAGGACCGGGAGGGGAACCGTCACTTCGAGATGCGCGTCAAGGAGTTGCCGGACTTCCTCGTGTCGGGCAAGACCGAGGCGGAAGTGCTGTGGGGATTCAAACCCGCGCTGGTAGCCTTTCTCAAGTCCTTTCTGCCCGGCCAGCTACCACCGCTGCCCGAGGGCCCGCCGGCCCGTTGGGTGCTCTTGGCGCCGCCGGGACCGGGCACTGGAGCCCACCTGGCAGGTGACCACGCTACAACGGGTGCGACACCGGTCTTCGCGTCGGTTGTGGTCGAGTAGCGCGACCGGCTGAGCCATCTGCAGTTGTGGTGGCGCCGCCCCGTGCCTCATGGTAGAATCTCAACATGCCCTCTGCCCGGAGTCGCACGGCCGCTCATTCCGACCCTCGCAACCGACCAGCCTATCCCCTCGCGGAGGCGGCTCGATACGTCAAGCTGGCCCCCGCCACTCTCCGATCGTGGATCGTGGGAAGATCGTACCCGGCCGGTGGTGGCGTGCGGCGCTTTTCGCCGCTCATCCGACCGGCCGGCCGACCGCCACCGGTGCTTTCGTTCTGGAACCTGATCGAGGCTCACGTACTGCGCGCCCTGCGTACGGAACACGGCGTGTCGGTCAGGGACGTCCGAAGGGCACTGCGGTACGCGGAGGGGGAGCTCCGAGTCGAGCGCCTCTTGCTGCGACAGGAACTCTGCTCCCACGGCGGCGAACTCTTCCTCGAGCGTTACGGGGACCTGATCAGCCTGTCGGCCTCCGGTCAGATCGCCATGAAGCGCCTGCTGCAGGACCACCTGAAGCGGGTGGACTGGGATGAGTGGCAGTTCCCGGTACGACTGTACCCGTTCCCCACCAGCGAGGCCATCACCCCCGATAGGCCGATCGCTATCGACCCCACGATCGCGTTTGGGCGGCCGGTTCTGGTAAAGCGAGGTGTTACCACTGAGGTCATCGCGGAGCGCATTGACGTGGGGGAGTCCGTCGAGGAGCTGGCGGCCGACTACGACGTGGAGCCGGCGGACATCGAGCAGGCGGTGGTGTACGAGCGGGCCGGGTGAGCCGGGTCTTCTTCACCGACAGAGACCTTGGCAAGAAGTTCCCGCAGATCCTGCGTGAGGCTGGGCTGACGGTTGAGCGGCACGCGGATCATTTCGCGCATGACTGCCCGGACGAGGAATGGCTACAGGTTGTGGGCGAGCGGGCTTGGGTCGCGATCACCCACGATTCCCGGATTCGATATAAGCCGAACGAACTCGAGGCCGTAGTCCGTCACCGCGTTGCCCTCCTCGTCGTGGTTGGACGGGCGAGCTATCCCGCGCTCGCCGCGGCGTTCGTTTCGGCACTCCCTCGGATTGAGTCATTTCTGGAGAGCCACGACGCGCCGTTTATCGCCAAGGTTTATCGTCCAACTCCGGCCGACATGCGGCGAAACGCCCCCGGCCGGGTTGAGCTCTGGTACCCGTAAGGAGGCTCAAGGCAACCATGCCCGCAACCATCCCGTCCGCGGCGCTGCGGCATGTGTCCGACGAAGAACGCACTCGGCTTCTGGAGGCCGCTTTCGCGGCGGCGCCGGAGGCTCTGGCCAACTACGTCACCGTTCTGGACGCCCGGTTGCGGGTTTTCGAGCAGCGCTATGAGCTCCCCTCGTCAGAACTCCCTCGCGCCCTGGGGCGCGGACTGTTGCGCGACACGGCGGACGTGAGCGAATGACTGTTCTGTGTGGAGGTCCGGAGCCACCTGGTCCGGGAAGCACGGGCCTAACCCCCTCGCTCAATTGTGGCGGAGGATCGGTGTGGACGAACAGATGGTGAGAGCCTTCGACCCACGCGTCATGCCAACGTAGAGATTGTTGGCATCCAGAGAATCGGCGTCGAGAATCACCACAGCCTCCGCTTCCAATCCCTTGAGCAATAGGGTGCTCCCAACGGCCCGTTTCGGTAACGGTCTGCCCACCAGCCGATTCTGCTCACGCATGCGAATGGCAGCTTCCTCGAAAGACAGCCCGTCCGTGTTCTCGCACAGCCGGAGTGCCTTGATGCACGCCCTCAGAACGGCAGGCCTGTGGGTTCGTACCCCGGTTTCCTTTCCGATTTCGACCAGCAGATCCACGGCATTCCGATAGGAAGGTGCCTTAACGAATGCGAGTGCAGCCCCCTCCACAGCCGATGGCACCTTGCGTGCCGAGCCGCGCGCCAACAACTCCACACGCTGGATCAGGTCGGCGCTCCCCACGTTGGTCATGACACTTTGGGCGAACCTGACTAGCCGGCCGAACGCGTGTTCCGCATCGAGGTTGAAGTTGCGCGCAAACGACACCAAGTCTCTTAGGTCCACTGCTTCAACCGTGACGGCCCCAGGCGTCTGGCTGGCAAACTGGCGCTGCTTCTCCGGGCTGGTACTGTCGGCAATGATCAATACGCACGCATCGCCCGTCGGCGCCCGTACACGCGCTGCCCGCAAGCGTCTGCGATGGTCATCCGTTCCGTCGAGCTCGACCCAGCGCACAGCTGGAGGTGCTGTCCGGAGATCGAGGGGCTCGCCCCGCAACAGCTTGCCGCGTGCATCAAGCAGCCAGCGCCCCAGCTCTTCGGCGTTCGCATTGATCCATCGCCACTGCGTTTCCAATTCCCCCGCCAGGGGGAAGCGCCCACATACTTGGCGGTCCCAGTCTGGGAGAGGGTCCCCGAATCCGAAGATCGCCTGCATGGGATCGCCGAGCACACACGTTGGCAACGTCTCTGCGGCATATGTCACAAGGGCGTGCTGACGGATTGAGCAGTCTTGATACTCATCCACTATGAGCCGTGCATAGGTCGCGGCAAGCACGTCGTTTATGTGTCCTGCCTTCAATAGCTTGGCCGCAGCTGCGCGGATCCTCGGGTAGTCGGTACGGGGCGATGCCAGGTCCAAGATCTTGGGATCGTGGCCGCTGCGCCCCGGAAACGTTGAAATAAGGCGCCTCGCCCACCCGTCGATCGTTGACAGTCGGTGTGCACTTGAGGGAACGCCTGCCCGGCCAAGTCGCCCCCGAAGAGCCACGACACCAGCATTCGTGTGCGTAAGCACAAGAACCAGCTTCTTGTTCGCGTACCGAGTGAGGGCCTCAGCAATGAGTTGTGTCTTCCCGCAGCCCGCAGGTGCGGTTACGGTGCCTCGGTCGATCTCCAGGAGATCAACTGTCATTCGGCTGCATAGACGGCCCAAGTGAAGACGGCGTCAACCAAATTCCTGAAACCTGCGTCGGCCTTCTCCACGTCGGGACCGATAATGTCGCGCGCCACATCTTCCATCCATGTTACGGACTTGAACCACCCCGCCTTCCTGGTCCGGGACGCTCGGCCTAGCACACGGCGACTATGAGCTGTCACACCATCCATCAGTGCCTCGGTTCGTATTGCGGTCAAGTTCTTGGCGTTCTGTGACGCCGACTTGATGTGGTCGTTGATGAGTTCCTCTCCATGTAATTGGACTGCACGCTCCACGAGTCTGCCCACGGCCTCATCGCTCAGGCTCAGGAACAGTTCGTCCCTCGAGTGTGCGCCCCTGGCGCCATGCAATGACCTTGCCACCGCTGGCAGCAAAGTCGGCCTCGACAACTGCGGTTGGGCTCGTGTCGTCATCGCGAAGGATTGCGACACGATACCCAAGAGAGTGGAAGGCAGCCGCACGGGCGAACGGCCGGTCGGGCTCACCACCGCCGGCATCGACGAGAGCCGAACCGACCGCACTGAGAGCGCTTTCGCCCCGGGCCGCCCGGAACTGATCAAGGCCGCGCAACAGGCCGATCTCAGTGGCGCCTTCGCAGACAATGACTGCGGGAGCCAGAAAGGCTTCGGGATAGAGTCGGACGGTGCTCTGCATTTCGTCTGTCGTGGCGACAGGCAGCAGTTGATGCCTATTGGGTCCCGCTCGGGTAACGAACAACTGGCTGGCGGACAGTTCCCGCACCGCAACGGGGGAGTGCGTCGTCATGAACACCTGCAGCGGTGGAGCGTCCTCTTTGGCGCCCAGAAACCCTAACAAGCGCAGAATCCGGTGTGGTTCAAGTCCGTGCTCCAACTCATCAATCAATAGGATCGTGGACTTTCTGGCAGCCTTCCGCTGAAGGCCAGCGACCAGTAGTCGCGTTGAACCAAGGCCCAGTCCACGGAGAGGTATGCCCGCCTCATCGTGCAGGGAGATCGTCCCTCGACTGAACGACACCGAATGCGCGTCCAGCATTGCCTTCACAATCGCTCCCACCGGGATACCAAGTTCCTTGGCGGTGGTCGCCACAATCTCAAGTGTCTCGCCGAGTTGACCCTGCGCCTCATCCCCAAAGGCAGCCCGCGCCTCTCGAGCTGCCCTTGCCAGCGCTGCTGACGCATCGGCCTTCTCGTCGGCGATGCGGTTCAGTACTGAGCCCTGGCGCCACCCGAGGTGGTAGTCAGCCATCACACCAATCCGGGTCGGTGCGAGCCTAACGCGATCGGCCCAACTCAAGAACCGAACCTGTCCGGCGCCGGCTGCCCGGTCCGATACCAAGGACCAGGCCGGTTCGAGATCGCTGCCAACCGTCAGCCTGATGGTCAGCACCGTCTCAGCACCGCTCTCGGGTTCATCCTCAATCTTGCCGGACTCAGACTCGAACCCCCGCACATACATACCATATGCATCGAGGTTCTTGAGTCCCTCATCGAGTTCGCCGATGGTCAACGAGATGCTAATAGGTGATTCGACAGCCAGTTGGTGAAAATCCACGTCTGTGAACTGGACGTTGCCTCGTGCTCCAAGGCAGAGGTCAATGGCGTCGAGGATAGACGATTTTCCGCTGTCGCAGGGGCCGATCAGGCAGTTGAGGCCAGGCGTCGGGTACCACTCCAGGTCGTTGATCCCTCGGAAGCGCCGGATTTCGACCTTTCGGATCCTGGCCATCAGACGTTGTCCGACATCGGGCCTCGCCAACCACCGACCCTAAGCTCCCCACTGAGGAGGCGGGGCAATAGTGCGTCGCGCAGGGCGGCGAGGGTGCGGGATTCGCGCTCGTTCTGCGCAACCTTCGCCAGAAGAGGACCCGACGCCCGAGAAAACCGGCCGAACACTTCATCACTGGGACGGACGATCGGCGTCGCCGCAACGACCTCTGGCCGAACTGCGGGGTAGGCAGCGCCATCGGCCAGATGAGCGAGTGTGTCGATGTTGTCCGCCGCCGTGCCTGCGAGGTAAACGAACTCCGCGTACTGGGCTGCCTGTGGTCGAAGCACTGCAAAGCCCGTGCTGCCCGTCAGTCCGCTTTCCGAGATGAAGGCGTACGAGCCGTTCCCAGGGCGCACGGTTCCGACGATCGTGTCGGCCGGCCGCAGCACCCTCTGTGCTCGGCTTGGCGCATCAGCAGCCTCATACGAAGTGACCGCCTCGATTCGCCCCCACTTCGTGTTCGAGAGATCGACGTAGTTGAGTTCGGCAGGGCGCGTCTCCTTCGTCCACACCTCCGGATTCAGAATCCCCAGGTCCGCAAGCGTTCCCACCCCCCACCCCGCCAGAATCTCCCCCAACTCCGATTCCTCAAACCGATCCGGGAACAGGTCGGCAATCTCCTTGGGCAACCCCGAATCCGGCCCCTCGACCTTCGCCCGAACCGGATCGAAATCCACAAACCACGACTTGAAAATCGCCCGCGCCATCGCCTCCAGCGTCTCACTTATCCGCCGGTTCAGCTCGATCTTATCGTCCAGCGTGCTGAGGACCTGGGCGATGGCACGCTGTTCGGGGGGCTCCGGAATCCGCACGGGCAACCCGTAGATGTAGTTCCGATTCAATGAAGGCTGAGCACTTCCGGAATTGTAGGCCGCAAGGTCCAGGGTGCCGAGCCAGTAGTAGCAGAACCTCGGGTCGTTACCCATGAAATCCGTTACATACATGCAGGTGTTCAGCGGCCAGTAGTCGTCGGTTATGAAGGAGACCACGCCGATCGACGCACCGCTCCGTCCCACCGTCACGCCGGGCCCTGTCGCACGGGCTTGGTTGTGCCAACCCGTAACGCCGAATGACCCCAGTATCGGAACCGGGCCTGCCTGCCGCTCCTTGTCTGGGAGGTCGTGCCCTCGCTGAAGGCGGACGACTTCACCCAACGTCGTTTCCCGCCACTCACCCGCCATATCCAAGCCCCTTTAAGTTGGCCCCGATGGCGGCATCGAGTTTGCGCTCCTCGACCATTGGCTCGCGCAGCGTCCCAGTGACAGCTGAATCCTCACCTCGCACGGCCGTCCCTGTCCTCAGCCTCTTCGGGCGCCACGTCAATTGCGCTCCTCGGCTCCTCTGAACCCGATCCTCCGCTGCGGGGCCTCGTCGGGAGGCGGGGCCAGCTGCCGGATGGCCTGAATGATCGCTTTGAGATGCTTATCGTGCGCTCCGACGCGCCGCTCCAGCTCCGCGAGCCGCGCGGCCAGCTCGGCGTGCGTCACCGCAAGCCGCCGCAGCCGTACAAAGGCCCGCACGACGAACACGCTCATCTCGACCGCCCTCGGGCTGCTCAGCACCGATGCGGCCATGACCGCCCCATGCTCGGTAAACGCCCACGGAAGAACCGGCGAGAACCTGAGCCGGCGGAGGTGGTCACAATCTGTGACCACCTTGTCCCGCTCGGTCTTCGTGAGCCGGAACCGGAAGTCCGGCGGAAAGCGGTCGACATTGCGTCTGACCGCTTGATTGAACGCCTTCGTCGAGACGCCGTAGATCGACGCCAGATCAGCATCCAGCAATACGTTCTCGCCTCGGACCGTCAGAACCCGCGACTCGACCGCCGTGGGCGAGAGCGGCGTAGGTAGCCGGCCTTGCCGGTCAGTCGGCATATCCGAGCGCCCTGAGATTCTCCGCGATCGCCGCATCCAGCCTGGTGGCTTCCTCTCGTTGCGCCTTCAGCGTCGCGGTCAGCCGCTTCATCTTCTCCTCGAACGGCTCGCCATCATCCTCCTGGGCCTCGGCGCCGACGTACCGACCCGGCGTGAGCACGTGGCCGTGCTTCCGAATCTCTTCGAGCGTCGCAGACTTGCAGAAGCCGGCCACGTCGGCGTACACCCCGGCCTCCTTCTCGCCACGCCAGGCGTGGTACGTCGCCGCGACACGAGCGATATCCCCGTCCGTCAGCTCCCGGTGCGTGCGGTCCACCAGCACCCCGAGCTTGCGGGCGTCAATGAACAGCACCTGGCCCCGGCGGTCCCCTTCGACCTCGGTGCACAGGCGCGCGATGTCGCCGCTGACGCTCGTACCGGAGGCGAGATCGAACACTCCGCTCGCGATCACACGCTCCTCTCCGACCGCGCCAGACGTGATCGCCACGCGGGCGATCAGACGCCCGAACTTGTTCACCGCCAAGTAGGGACGCGTGGACCGCACGGCCAGGCCGGTGGTGGACACCGCCAATTCGGGAGCAACGTCGGATGGGGCGATGTCGGGGGGCAGAAGCCCGAAGTCACGTCGGAATCCGCGGGTCCGGACGGCCTGGAGCAGCTCCTGAACCACGGCGCTCCCCACGACGGCCATCTCCGCTTCGGCGTGACGCTCCAGCGCCCCCAGGGAGAACGCCACAGTAACCGTCCGTCGCCCGCGGAAGTGCCGGGCCTCGTCCCGTGGGAGAGTGAGCACTAACAGGTGCGGCTCCGGTCGCTGAACCCCGGCACCTACCAGCCGGGCGTACCGTTCGATGATCCGCGGGAGCCTCGGGTCCACCAACGACTCGGCGTCCGGCGGGTCGAACGCATGCTCCTCGACGGGCATGGCCTGCACTTCGCGTCTCGTCATGAAGCGGCACCGACCAGCGGAGCCTCCGCGTCGGCTTCGATGTCCACGAGGGTCATCGGCAGGCGATCCGCTTGCACGCGCAGCACGATTGCACGGCCCCGGCCCGTGACGCCAGTGATGCGGTACAGGGGACCGTAGCCGGGATCTGATCCCGCACGTTCCACGGCGCCGACCTCCATTGCCTCGAGGATCTCCGACACATGCAGCTCGAGCTGGTGCCGTTTACCCTCAACGCCTCTTGCGAGGGCGAGGTGGGAGGTGCCGTATGCCAGCCGTACGCGGCCGGGAACAGAGAGGTGACGAAACTCCCGCTCGAGTCTGCCCGCGTTATCCTCTGCGGCGACTTCTGAGGCGAGTTGCTCCTGCGCCAGACCCGCTTCGCGGCTGGCCAGTATCTCATTGCCGATGTTCTCGACCTGCCGCTCGAACGCCTCGTCTGATTCCGCACTGACCCAGGCATCGGTGAGGCGCTTCTCGAGCGTGTCGGCGCCGCCGAACTCCCCCAGGATCGTATCCAGCTCTCCGACCACAAGCTGAAACAGCTGGATCTTCTGATCCAAGAGTCGCAAAATCTGCATCTCGATGGTGTCCCGCGCTGCGAGGTTGATGATGGACACCTCACGCTGCTGGCCGATCCGGTGCACGCGCCCGATGCGCTGCTCGATGATCATCGGATTCCAGGGAAGCTCGTAGTTGACCAACTGGTGACAGAATTGGAGGTTGAGGCCCTCACTCCCGATCCGAGTGGCCAGCAGGACACCCGAAGACTCCTGGCGAAATCGAGCGAGGCTCCTGCTCCGCTCCGCCCGTGACAGAGAACCAGCGAACGAGATCGCTGGTCTTCCGACGTCTTCAGCTGCCTTCTCGAGCAACGCGAGTGTTGGGAGGTGTTCAGTGAACACGATGACTCGATCGCCGTTGCCGGACAAGAACCGGCAGAACACCTCGAGCTTCGCCTGTGTCGTGACCGACCGGGCCCTGTCGGCGAGCTGGCGTCCTCGGATCCGATACTCCGGCAACAGAAGTTCCCCTTGTGAAAGGGCTTCTAGCGACCCTCCCAGCGCCTGTGCCGACGAGGTGAGACGCTGCAGGAGGCGCATCAACTCCAAGGTGAACATGCCCCGCCCCCTGCGGCGTCTTCGGCGAGCGCGGTCCTCCGTCTCTTCCCTCTCAGACGGCTGATAAAGGCCATGCCGGTACAGGTCACGAAGGAACGCAACGGTTTCTCGATACAGCACCGCCTCGTCGCGCGTGAGCGATATGTCGGGATGGGTCGGTTTCCGAGGCGGCAGGTTGATCACCGGGGCCACGCTGGCCCGGCGAGTCCGAACCATCACCTGGCTCGTCAGCTCCCGGAGGGCCTCGGGACTCCTGGCACGGCGAGGGTCTCCCCGAACGACGTGTTCGCGCTGGAACTGGGCCCATGTTCCGAGCTGCCCCGGCCGCAGGAGGGTGATGAGGTTGTACAGCTCCCGCAGGTTGTTTTGCAGCGGTGTGGCCGTGAGCAGCAGGATGAAGTTCCGATCCACCTGCTTCAGGAACTTGTATCGCTCGGACACGTGATTCTTGACCTTGTGAGCCTCATCGACGATCACCAGGTCCCAGCGGTGTTGCAGGATGGCCGCGGCGTGTCGATCACCGCATGCCCGGTCGTACGAAACGATGGCCCGCTCGACATGATGCCAGTCAGCGGGTTCGGTCGGGGTCGCGAACTCTTCGAAGAACTTGCTGTCGAGCTCGGCCTGCCATTGTTCGACCAGTGAAGCAGGGGTGAGGATCAACACTCGTCGAGCGAGCCCGCGGACACCGAGTTCCTTGAGGATGATCCCGGCCTCGATCGTCTTCCCGAGACCAACCTCGTCCGCGAGAATCGCTCTGCCCTTGAAATTCCGCAGTACGTGCAGCGCAACATCAATCTGATGCGGAAGCTCTTTGATGGTGTTGCAGTCGAGGGTGACGAGGCGGTCGACGCCAGGGTTCAGCGCGATCTCTTCGAGCTCTCGGCGGAGACGAAACCACTCCCACGAGGAACTTCCCTGTGCCAGTCCCTGGCTGAAAAGCTCCAGCGACGCGTTGTCTACATCCCACGCTGGTGCGCTCACGTCAGTGCGGCTTCCCTTTCTCTCGCAGGCCCGGGGCGTCCCACGCACTTCCGGCAAATCTGGACCGGGTTCCGCACGGCCGGTAGTCGACTCCAGGCGCCCGCTCGCCGACGCCTGGACCGGCTTGGGGCTTGCAGCCTCTTCGAGCCGCCCGCGCTGGCCTTTCAGGACGGACCGGGTGCGGAGCTGCTGCCTCCCTCGTCAGGGAAGAACACCCGCACGTTCTTCTCCGGCACCGGCCGCGTCCGTCGCGAGACGACGAAGAACAACAGGAAACTCGTGAGGATGCCTACCTCCACCGCGTCTACGCCGTGTCGCGGGAACGTTCGCTGCCCCGTGAACTCCCACATCAGGCACGCGAGGAACCCGCCCAACATCGCCGCGATGGCGCTCGCCGCCGTGCCTTTGCGCCAGTTCAGGCCGACGACCACCGGGACGAAGAAAAAGCTCGCCACGAACTTGGCCTGTTCCACGACGACCGCCTGCACGTCGCCGTACTTCTGAAGCGCGAACCAGATCGGCACCACGGCGAGCGCCAGCATGGCCAAGCGGTTGACGAAGACCAGGTGGCCCTGCGTGGCCGCCGGACGGAACAGTTTGCCGTAGAGATCGTGGGCCACCCCGGCTCCCACCACGAGCAAGATCGAGTTCACCGTGGACATGATGGCGCTGAGCATGGCGATGAGCAGCAGCGCGCCCAGGATCGGCGGCAGGACCTCGAACGCCATCACCGAGCTGGCCAGGTCCTGGGACGGGAGATTGGGGAACAACACGCGCATCAACATGCCGATCGCAAGCACGCAGAGTCCGATCACGACCTGAAACCCGATGGCGACGTAGATGGCCCGGCGCGCCGTGCGCTCGTCCCGCATGGAGAAGAACCGCGTCATCTCGTACGGCGCAGCGCAGATCGAGAACCCGAAGCTCACGCCCACGGCGATCAGCTCGCGGACGCCGTAGAAGCCGCCAAGAACCCGCGCATCAATCGCCTCGAGCGCGACGCGCGCGGGCGTGAAGCCGCCGACGTAATGGAGCAACACCGGGACCGACACGAGGAGCGCGGCCACCATGATGAGCGTCTGCAGGAAATCGATATAGGAGCTGCTGCGTACGCCGCCCAGCAGCGTGTAGAACGCCGTGCTCGCCACCAGAATCAGCATGGCGGTTAGGGGGCGCATGCCGAAGACCGTAAGTGCCACTTCGCCCGCGGCCTGATACTGCGCCACCAGGTAGATCGTGTACGAGATCACGATCAACGCGCCTGCCAGCGCGCCCGCCGCCTTGCTGCCGAATCGGGTGCTGACGTAATCCGGCACCGTCAAGGCGCCGAAGCGTCGCAGCTTGGGCGCCACGAAGAACGCCGAGACGAGCCAGCCCGCCCACACGCCGAACCAGATGTACCACCAGGAAACGCCAGCGAGATAATGGCGGCCCACCGTGCCGACGAACGTGCCGGCGCTAATCTGCGTCGCCGTGAGCACGGCGCCGCCCACGATCGGGCCGATGGAGCGGCCCGCCGCGATGAAGTCCACCTCCGTCCTGGTGCGGAAATACCCCCAGGCCGAGATCCCGGCGATCGCTGCGAAGTAGATCGCGGCGACGACGAGGAACGTGGGGCCCATGCTACGCTCGAGCCTGCGACGCCGGACGCCTGCCGCGCGCGAGACGCAGCACCCATGCCCCGGTGCCACCGATCGTCACCGCGACGATGAGCCATTCGGACAGCAGCGGGATTGGAAGGCCATCGCCATCCGCGACGAGCGCGATCACGCTGGGGAGATGCTCGGGCCGGGCCGCCAACGTGCCGTCCGCCTCCCGTTCAAAGCGCGGCAGCGTTGTCGCGGTCGCGCGGTCGCCGGGGAGCCCGGTCACAACGATGCGGATCCCGCGGGACGGTGGACGCGTGGGTGCAGAGGGGACGAACAACGGGATACGGGCGAGCCGGCCGGTCACGTTATACCGAACGCGCACGGTGGCGCTGTCGAACGGCCGATAGGCGCGGAGCACGACCGCGGTCCGTCGATCTTCCAGCGCGATCGGCCGGAGGCCCATGGCAGCCTGGACGACCTCGATGGCCTGGCCCTTGACTCGCAGCGCCAGGAAGTCCAGCGCCACCGCTCCGATCACCGTGTACTCCGCGTCCACGGTCGCCTGGGCCCCGTCAACGGCCACACGGATCTCGGCACGCGTGAGCACGCCGCGGTCCTGCTCTTGCGCCGCGAGCAGCAGCACGCTCGCGACAACGGCGAGGGGACTCACGCGCGCGCCGCTGCCAGCCGGGCCGCCTCGTGCAACGTATTCGCGACCGTGTTGATTTCGCGCTTGATCCCGGCCAGCAGGAACGGCCGGAGGTCCGGCGCGCAGTCCTTGAGCCGGCTGATCCCGGCGAGCCGAGGGATCGTGCCGAGCGACAGGGCGGGGTCGTGCGCGAAGCGCTCTCCGGCCGAGTAGTTGAGCGGGACGAGCAGCCGTGCGAGCTCCTTCAGCGTGTCGTTGATGTCGCCCGCACGCCCGGCAGCTCGCTTCCCCTGCGTGCCTTCATAGAACTGCTTCAGCGCCGTCTCGAGGCCCGCTAGCTCCTGCGCGACGGGCGACAGATCCACGGCCCCGACCGCCTCCGTGCCGTATGCGTCGACCGCCTCGGTGAGCTCCCGTACGGTCGCGCGGTAGTCGAGCGGCAACACTCCCGCGTTGAGCACGCGGGCGAGTGCCGTGAGATAAACCTTGAGGTCGCGGAGCAGGTTGTCCCGATCCGCTACGGGCAGTAGGTCGTCTTCCGTGTGCCAGGCGATGTTCCCGCCGCAACCGCCCACGGGATAGAAGCCCAGCCGGTCACGCTCTTCCTTCGGGATGTTCGATAGCAGCATGAAGAACGACGTCAGCCCGATCTGGTTGAACGAATAGTCGCCCGCGCGGATGGGGCGGAGCCGATGCGGCTCCACGCCCGTAGCATCCCGGATCGCGGACCGGCACAGCTGGTCCGCCTCCGCCATCCACATCACCTCCTCGTATGCCGTAGCATGCCAACATCCGGGCGAGTCGATATTCACCGCCGCCACGCAGTGTTTGCGAAGCTCCATGGCGAACTGGTCCGCGTACCAGGTGGAGCCCGCGTAGCGGCCCATGGAGTGGCCCGGCCACCAGGCGACGCGGATCGAACGGCGCAGCTTGGAGCGGTGCAGATTGAGAGTGCGGGCGATCTCCAGCAGCGTGGCGTCTCCGACGGCGTTGTCGCCGATCCCCACGTCCCAGCTGTCGTAGTGACCGTGTACGAGCAGGAAGTCTTCGGACTCGCCTGCGATCGTGGCCACCGGCAGCTTGCAGCGATACCACCCTTCCTCGAGCGCGGTGCGCACAGTGATCGGCCCGCCGTCCCTCACGTGCTGGAGCAGCCGGTCCCCGTCCGGCCGGCTGATCGCGGCGACCGGTGTGCCCGGTTTCCTCGCGAGATCGCCGTCCGTGGGCGTGCCCCAGATGGGCGTGCAGATGCCCCAGTGCACGCGCTTGCCGGGATTGATGTAGACCTGCGCCACGGCGCCGGCCCGCTCGAACCGCTGCACGGCGGCCGGCATCGCGTAGCCCTCCGACACGGTGATCTTGCCGCGCACGTCGGCCGCGGCACGCCGGTCGGCGAAGATGTCCGTCACGTCCTTCATCCTCGCGGCCGGAACGTGGACCGCGGGGGCCGTGATGCCGCCATCGGGGCTGGATGCGGCGAAGGCGGGTGGCTTGCCCTGGAGCACGGCGCCGTCGTTTCCTAGCACCACGGACGCGGAGCGGGGCAGCGACAGGTACAGATCCGGCTCGTACATCTCAAACGGGACGTGGAAACGCTCGAGCTCCGCGGCGATGTAATCCGCCGCGGCGTGCTCGTCCGCGCTGCCGGATTCGCGGTTGAGCGTGGCGAACCGCTGGATGAGTCGCCAGCCGTCCGCCACGGCCGCGTCCGCGAGCAACGCTCGCTCGAGCGCCTCGACCGTGCGTAATTCCCGGTCCTTCCGTGCCCCGGCGGCTTTCTTCCTGGCCGTGCGAGCCATGCCGGTCTCCTCCTGGTCCGCGGCAGGCCCTACCTTACGGGCTGAATCCCAGTCGCGCTACCGCGTGCCGGCCGCTGGCGCTCCAGGTGTATCCCCGTCAAACTTCCGCTCAGTCCTCCGCCAAAGGCTCTTCATGCGTTCGCCGATACTCACGAGGTGTGTCATGACCGCCTTGACCGCCCTGTCCGCCCCGAGCGCCTTGCCGGCGCAATCCCCCGCGCGTCACCGCAGTCCCGAACGGGTCGAGTCGCTCGCGCGCGAGATCTTCAGGGAGCTGATCGAGATCAACACGGCCCCGTCGGGCGGTAGCACGCGCGCCGCGGACGCGATGGCGGCCCGGCTCCGGGCGGCGGGATTCCCGGAAGCGGACATCCACCTCGCCGGTCCCGTGCCGGAGAAGATGAACCTCGTGGTCCGGTATCGCGGCCGCAACACGGGAAAGAAACCACTGCTGCTGCTCGCCCACCTCGACGTGGTGGACGCGGATCCCGCGGACTGGACGCTCGATCCGTTCACGTTCACCGATCGCGACGGGTGGTTCTACGGGCGCGGGACGAGCGACGACAAAGATGAAGCCGCCATCTGGGCGGCCACGCTGATCCGCCTGCGGCAGGAGGGATACGCGCCCGATCGTGACGTCATCATCGCACTCACGGCGGACGAGGAGGGCGGCGATCATAACGGCGTCGACTGGCTGCTCGCGCACCGGCGGGACCTGATTGACGCCGCCTTCGCGCTGAACGAGGGAGGCGGCGGCGTGATCAAGGACGGTCGCCGGCTGTCCAACAACGTGCAGGCGAGCGAGAAGGTGTACCAGAGCTTCCGTTTGGAGGCGACCAACAAGGGCGGGCACAGCTCGCTCCCGCGGTCCGACAACGCCATCTACCAGCTCACGGCCGCGCTCGGCCGCATCGCGGAGTATCGCTTCCCGGTGAAACTGAACGAGGTGAGCCGGTCATTCTTCGAGCGGACTGCGGCGATCGAAACGCCGGACGTGGCCAGCGCGATGCGCGGCCTGCTGCGGAACCCGCCCGACCCCGCCGCTGCGGAACGGCTGGCGGCGAATCCAGCATACAACTCACGGATGCGGACCACCTGTGTCGCCACGATGCTCGAGGGTGGCCACGCGGAGAACGCGTTGCCGCAGCGAGCGCGGGCGGTGGTGAACTGCCGCATGCTGCCGGGTGAGCCGCCCGAAGAGGTGCTCGCCACGTTGCGCCGTGTGGTGGGCGATCCGGGCGTGACGGTGACGCCGATCGCGGACGCGAAGCCCAGCCCGCCCTCACCGCTCACGCCGGAGATCCTGCGCGCGATCGAGGAGATGACCGAGGAGATGTGGCCAGGCGTCCCGGTGATCCCGACGATGAGCACCGGCGCCACCGACGGGCTGTTCCTGCGGCAGTCCGGCATTCCGGTGTATGGCGTGTCGGGCGTGTTCGGTGACGAGGCGGACGTGCGCGCGCACGGGCAAGACGAGCGCATCCGGCACGATTGGTTTTTCGAGGGGCTCGAGTTCTGCTATCGGCTGGTCAAGCGGTTGACGGCCGGGGAGGTCATGTAGAGCAGTCGGGAATCAGCGATACTCGATGCTCGATATCCGATGTTCGAGGCCTGGGCCCGAGCATCTGACATCGAACGTCGTTGATATGCCGACTGCTATTCCTGGAATTCCCGCCGGTCAAACCATCCCGACGACCGCGGATCCACGCGCAGAATGCGCAGCCTGGAGCGGGGATTGAGGATCGTCGCGGGCACGACCCAGAGGCGCGCCTCGCCCAGCACGCCGGCCAGCTCGAAGGGCTGGAGCGAAGCCTCGTTGGCGTCGAGCAGGACTTCCAGCGTGGCGTCTCCCGGCGGCCCGTCGTCCGATTCCAACAACCGGTCGGTAAGCCAGACACCCATCGCTTTCACCCGGCGCTCGGTGACGGCGTCGTCCACGGAGAACCCCCACTTCTGGTCCCGAAAGCCCTCCTTAACGATCTGGCGGGCCTCGCCGATGGACGTGCGGTGGTACAGCGTGAGAGCGGCCACGGCGATCAACATACTTCACGGTGGACGACGCTGGCCAGACCGGCGGCGACGGCGTAGCGTTCCGGAACAGTTGCCCATCAGCCTGGAGAGCAAGATGTACTCAACGAGCGTCGGACCGTGGTGGGGCGCGCTGGTGGTGGTCGCGCTCGCGGCCTCGGCCTGCGGCGCGCCGGCACCGGCGTCATCCCAGGTGCGGCACAATGCTCTGACCGACGCGGAACGCGCGGCGGGCTGGCGACTGCTCTTCGACGGCACGACGACGGCGGGATGGCGGGGCTATCACATGAGCGCGGCGCCGGCTGGTTGGGCGGCCGCCGACGGCGCGCTCACGCGGGTCGGTGGCGGCGGGGACATCATCACGATGGACCAATTCGCCGACTTCGAGCTCGCGCTCGAATGGAAACTCACGCCTGGCGGCAATAGCGGGATCATGTACCGGGTGACCGAGGAATACGACGAGAGCTACAAGAGCGGCCCCGAGATGCAGGTGCTCGATGACGCCGCGCATCGCGACGGGCAATCCCGCCTCACGTCTGCCGGCGCGGATTATGGACTCTACCCGTCGCCTGCGGGCGTCGTGCGACCGGCCGGCGAGTGGAACCAGGTGCGCATCCTGGTGAACGGGAGCCACGTGGAGTACTGGCTGAACGGGACGCGGACCGTGGAGTACGAGCTATGGAGTCCCGACTGGGAAGCGCGCGTGAAGGGGAGCAAGTTCGCCGAGTGGCCGACCTTCGCCCGGGCACGACGGGGCCATATCGCGCTCCAGGATCACGGGGATTGGGTGGCGTATCGTAACATCAAGATCCGCGAGCTACCCTGAGCCACGACACCGATTTCGGTTCTAGCGCTCCGCCACCATCTGAATCTCGACGAGGAAGTTGCTTCCCATGAGCGGCGTGCCGATGACCGTGGGTTCGGGTCGGCCAGCTGGTAGCGTCTCATCGAGCACCTTCTTGATGGCCTCCCACTGCCGGATGTCCGTGACGTAAACCCACGTATCCACCACGTTCGTGAAGTCCATGCTCGCCGCCTTGAGCGTGCCGAGCAGGTTGTCGAGCGTGCTCTTCGTCTGCGCGGCGACGTCCGGGCCCGCGCTCAACATCCCCGACAGGTACAATCGGTCTCCTGTGCTGATGGCGGGCGAGAGCGGCGCGCGCGAGCGCTGCTGGCCCTCCCCGATCACCACCTTCCGATTCGGTGACGCCTCCGCCACGCACTGGATCTCGACGTCGAACGCGGCGTTCATGAGACCCGCCCGCACCGTGGCCCGCGCCGGCGGATCCTCGGCCGGAACGAACTCCGCGTAGGCCTGGTTCATTGCGGCGAACCGCCTGGGGTCGTCGAGATACACGTGGCAGCTCGTGAGGTCCTTGTGGTCCATGCCGGCGGCCTTGAGCACGAGACCGACGTTGCCCAACACACGCCGTGTCTGCGCGGGGACGTCGCCAAGTACGGGTTCGTAGTTGTCCGGGCTGCGGCTCGTGGCGCCCGAGATGAACAGCGTATTGCCGACCTTGATGCCCCACGAGTAGGGCAGGGCGGGCGCCGCCAGGTTGGGTGGGGTGATCACCTGCTTTGCCCCGCGCGCGGCGACTGCCGAAACCTGGATCAGCGCGTCGGGATCGGGAAGGTCGACCTCCGCGGTGGCGCGGGTGGGCAGGTCCGTCTGGAAGTAACGGCGATACACCGTATTCATGTCCGGGAAATGGCGCGCGTCCTTGAGGAACACGTTGACGGTCACAACATGCCGGTACTCGAGACCGCGCTGGCGCAGCGCCGCGCCCAATCGGTCCAGCGCCTCGGCGGTCTGATCGCCGATGGTGGTCAGCGCGCGCCCGCCGGCCGTGGTACCGGTGAGGTTGGAGACGTAGACGAACGGGCGCTCCTGCGCGCGGAGCGGTGGAGCGGTCACCATCAGAGCGAGCAGGGCATGCGTGGTCCAGCGGACGGCATGGCGGCGTTGCATATCACGGTCTCCGCGAGTAACTGCCTGGGGTTGGCCATCGGGCCGCTAAGATAGACCAGCCCGTCAGCCTCGGCGAGCGTACGTGCACGTCCCTACTCCGGCCATGGAAGTTCTGCGCAAGTCGCGCGGGGCCACGTGGCGCCCGTCCGGTTCCCGGCGTAGTTTCGCGGCTCACCGCCATCCCGCTCGAGGGCTCCGCTGATGACCCAGTCCGGCGCCGTCCGCACTCGTCTCTCCGTCATGATGTTTTTCCAATACTTCATCTGGGGAGCCTGGTCGGTCACGATGAGCACGTACCTCGGCCAGACGCTGCGGTTCGAGGGGAGCCAGATCGGGCTGGCCTACGGCACCACGGCCATTGCGGCGATGATCTCCCCGTTCTTCGTGGGGATGGTCGCGGACCGCTTCTTCGCCACGGAGAGGATCCTGTTCCTGCTGCACGTCGCAGGAGCGGGGATCATGTACACCGTGTCCATGGTCCGAACATTCGATGCGTTCTACCCGTTGTTGATTGTCTACGCGCTGCTCTACATGCCGACGCTGGCGCTCACCAACTCCATCTCGTTTCACAACGTGCCGGATCCCGCCAAAGATTTTCCCCGTATTCGGGTGCTCGGCACGATCGGATGGATCGTGGCGGGGCTGTTCATTGGCTGGCTGCGGGTCGAGCCCACGCCCATGCCGATGCGCCTCGCGAGCGCGGCCTCGCTGATCCTCGGCGTGTATTGCTTGTCGCTGCCGCACACGCCGCCGCGGGCGAAAGGCGGGCCCGTGCGCGCCCGCGACGTGCTGGGGCTGGATGCGCTCGCCCTGATGAAGGACCGGTCGTTCGCGATCTTCGTGGTCGGCTCGTTCCTGCTCGTGATCCCGCTCCAGTTCTACTACGCGTTCACCAATCTTTTTCTGAACGAGCTGGGCATGTCGCGCGCCGCGGGCAAGATGACGCTGGGCCAGATGTCCGAGATCGCGTTCATGATCCTGTTGCCGTGGTTCCTCGTGCGGCTCGGCGTGAAACGGATCCTGATGATCGGGATGCTTGCGTGGACGGCGCGCTACGTGTTGTTCGCCTGGGGCGACCTCGGACCTGGCGTGTGGATGCTGTACGCGGGCATTCTGCTTCATGGTGTGTGTTATGACTTCTTCTTTGTCACCGGGCAGATCTACGTGGACCAGCGGGCGGGCGTAGCGATCCGCGCCGCGGCTCAAGGGTTCATCGCGTTCGTCACGCTGGGAGTGGGATGGTTCATCGGGTCATGGGCCGCGGGCCAGGTGGTGGAAGCGTTCCAGATCACGGGCGCGGTCACGGGTGTGATGCACGATTGGCGGTCCATCTGGCTGGTGCCGGCGGTGGGGGCGGGAGCGGTGCTGGTGTTGTTCGCTGCGGCGTTCCGGCCGGCGGTCGAGGCCGTTCGGCCGGAAGGTGCGGGGGCCGCGGCGTGATGGCGTTGGATAGTGTCGGAAGGCTGCGATAGGATAGGATCTTGAGACAAGAACCAGTGCTGCCGTTTCCGCGGCAGCCCCTCTCTGGAGATCAGCATATGTCCCGCAAGCGCATCAATCGCCGATCGTTCGTGACCGAGTCGGCCAGGGCCGGCCTCGCTGCATTCACCATCGTCCCCCGGCACGTGCTGGGCCGAGGGTACCGGGCGCCGTCCGACACGCTCAACGTCGCGTGCGTCGGTATAGGCGGAATGGGCTGGAGCGATGTGCGCGGCATGGCCGTCGAGAACATCTACGCGCTGTGCGATGTGGACGAGAAGCAGGGCGAAGACGCGTTCACCGCCTACCCGAAGGCGAAACGCTACAAGGACTTCCGCCAGATGTTCGAGCGGGACGGCGGCAACATCGACGCCGTCACGGTGACCACGCCGGATCACACGCACACGGTGATCGCGCTGGCGGCGCTCAAGCTGAAAAAGCCGGTTTACGTCCAGAAGCCGCTCACGCGAACGCTGCACGAGGTGCGGGTGCTCGTGGAGGCCGCGAAGCGGGCCGGCGTGGCGACGCAGATGGGTAATCAGGGGCACGCGCGCGAGGGGACGCGACAGGTGCGGGAGTGGGTCGAGGCGGGCGCCATCGGAACGGTGCGCGAGGTGCATTTCTGGACCAACCGCCCCATCTGGCCGCAGGCCATCGACCGGCCGCTTCAGGACTATCACGTCCCTCCGTGGCTTGACTGGAACCTGTGGCTCGGCCCGGCCACCGAACGGCCCTATCACCCGTCGTATGCGCCGTTCAACTGGCGCGGCTGGTGGGATTTCGGCACGGGGGCGCTGGGCGACATGGCGTGTCACATCATGGACGCGGCGTTCTGGGCGCTCGATCTCACGTACCCTAGCCGGATCGACGTCGAGCACACGCCGCTGTTCAAGGAAACGGCGCCCAAAGGATCGCGCATTACGTATCATTTCCCGGCGCGCGGCAACCGGGGTCCGGTGACGGTCGTGTGGCGCGACGGAGCCCTGTTCCCGCCTCGGCCGCCCGAGGTGAGTGACGACGCGGCGTGGCCGCCGGACGACGGGGGCGGACAGCTTTGGATTGGGACGGACGGCAAACTGGTGGCGGGCACGTACGGTGACAACCCAACGCTGCTGGACGAGAAACGACACCAGGACATCACCGCGAGCCCACCCGCCGTGAAATACCCCAGGGTCGAAAACGTCTACGCCGAGTTCATCGCCGCGGCGAAGGGCGGGCCAAAGACCGGGTCCAACTTCGTGGACCACGCGGGACCGCTCACGGAGATGGTGCTGCTGGGCAACCTGGCGGTGCGGACGGGACGGAACCTGGAGCTGAATCCGGACACGGGGCAGGTGACGAATGTCCGGATTCCGGAGGAGCTGATCAAGCCGGTGTATCGGGCCGGGTGGAGCCTGGAATAAGAGTGAGTAAGTGGGCGATCGTCGCTTCTAACTCACCGTCGCCAGCGCCCCCGCCTCGTGCCATTCCGCGATCACCTGGTCGGTGGTGCGGAATTGATCCTCGGGCTTGTTGGCGTACCACGCCTTGAAGTACTCGAGCCCGGCCTGGTGGGCCTCCTCCGTGAACGCCTGTAGCGCGTCGGTTACCCAGATCAGGTCGTAGCCCTTCTGGAACGCGTCGCCGGAGGTGTGGCGCGCGCAGCAGTCGGTATGCAGCCCCGTGATGTACAGCCGCTCGACGCCGAGCTTGTGGAGCCGGTCGTGGATGTCGCTGCTCTGGAACGGGCTATAGGTCCGCTTTTCGATCACGAGGTCGCCGGGCTCGGGCGTGAGGGCCGGCACGATCTCGGCCCAGCGCGTGCCCTTCATGGCGTGCGGCGGCCACTTGTGCAGCTCGCAGTCCTGCAGCGTGTGGGCGTCGGTGGCGTAGACGACGGTCACGCCGGCATCGCGCGCCGCCGTATGCAGGCGTTTGAGCCGCGGGATGATGGATTGCGCGCGCTCCTGGTACGCCGGGCCGCCGGCATCGGCGATCACGCCGCCCGGGTATACGAAGTCGTTGGCCAGGTCGATGACCACCAGCGCACAGCGTTTGGGCTCGGTGAATGGACGAGTCAGCATGCTGCCTCCCATTGTTGGAGATCTCCCGGACGGGGGGCCGATTGGGCAACGCCTTGGCTCACCGGGATGGCGAGCCGCTCCCGCCGGGTGCGCGATCGTCCGCGCCTCTGCGGAGGAGAAGATAGCGCCGGTCCCGGCGGTGTCGATAGAGCACGGAGACAACCCTGAGTGTCGGCGCGTGCAGCGCGCTGACATACCGCTCGCTGTCGGTGGGGCATTCCTTGCGGACTGCTACTCAGCGTCCGACTTTACCACGGGAAAAGGAGGATCCCGTGCGCACACAACTGCTCGCCACTCTGCTGCTCAGTGTCGTGACCGCGCCGGTCAGCGCCGCACAGGTCACGTCCGCTGGGAACCCGCCGGCCACGCTGGGCGACAGTCTCGCAACCTGGTACGCGCTCGGCATCAACGCGCACCACCTCTGTGCGGGACTGTGGGTAGTGGGGCGCGACTACCGGCGGACGGCGGACGCCGTCGTTGCCGACGACATCAAGCGGTTTCCCGCGTTTCGCTGGGAGGACGACTTCCGTTTCGCGGTGGACGAGGCAACGCGCACCGCTACGGTGACCGATCCCCGGGTTGGGAGCCGCAGCGCGAAATACACGGGAGATCAGGGGTGCTCGATCCTCCCCGTCGGTGCGGCGGATGTGTTCTTCGAGCCTGTCGTGGTGAAGCCCGCGTTACCCGATCCTGCGACGGTAGACTGGCCCATGGGCGATCGCAACGCGAAGGCCGACGTCCCGGGCGTGAACCGAGCGGCACTCGAGTCAGCGCTCGATTGGGCGTTCAACGATGCGGGGCTTGCTCGGCCGCAGTACACGCGCGGCGTGGTGGCGGTCTACGAGGGCAAGATCATCGCGGAGCGCTACGCGCCGGGGTTCGGTTACAACACGCCGCAGATCTCGTGGTCCATGGGGAAGAGCATTGCGGCCACCCTGACCGGTGTGCTGATTCAGGACGGGGTGTTCACGCTCGATCAGCCCGCGCCGGTGCCGGAGTGGCAGGGTGCCAGGGATCCGCGGCGGGCCGTTCGCATCCGGGACCTGCTCAACATGTCGAGCGGCCTCGACTTCGACAATTTCGGGCTGGATCCCAGAAACTCCTACAACGCGGCCAACGAGCACTTCCGGATTTACTTCGACGCCATCCACGTCACGTCGCATGCGGTGAACCAGCCGCTGCGTTTCGCGCCCGGCACCCTTCAGCGCTATCGGAATTCGGACCCGCTGACCCTGGTGTACCTGGCCCGCCGGGCAGTCGAGGCGAAGGGAGAGAACTTCCTCACCTTCCCGCAGCGCCGCCTGTTCGATCGCGTTGGCGCCCGCAGCTTCGTGCTGGAGACGGACGCGTGGGGCAACTTCATCATCACGGGTTACGACTACGGCAGCTCGCGGGATTGGGCGCGCCTGGGGCTGTTGTATCTCCAGGACGGGGTGTGGCAGGGCCAGCGGATCCTGCCCGAGCGCTGGGCCGAGTTCGTGTCGACGCCCGCGCCAGGCGACGCTTCGAAGGGCTATGGCGGGCTGTTCTGGCTCAACAAAGGTGGGGCGATGCGGCGCCTGCCGGCGGACGCCTACTGGGCGGCGGGGTACATGGGCCAGCGCACGATGATCATTCCCTCGCGCGATCTTGTGGTGGTGCGGCATGGGCCGAGTCCAGGTGGCGACGGGGCGTACATGGAGGAGTTAGTGGTGCGGATTCTGGAGGCGATCGGGCCGGCGAGGCCATAGGCCGATCCTTGAAGTACAGCCCGATTACGCCGAGGGAGCAGGTTCTGCTGATTCTGCGTTGCGCTAGCTTTCGAACAGCTCGTGGAGCTCCAACACGAATGGCTCCCGGGCCGACCGAGGAGTCCAGATCAGTCGCGTCCGCTCGATCACAGGGACGGTGGCGTCCGGCGTCCAAATCTCCACGGGGGCCCACGAGATGTCCGCGGGAGAGCTCAACACCTCTCCTACTGGATGTCGCCGGAGGTACAGCTCCAGCGCTACCAGGAACCGCTTCATAAGGGTCTGATGCGGGAGCCCCGGGGCGGGTGTCACCAGCAGCTCCCCGTGGACGACCTCGTAGCGATTGCCGTCGTCGGGAAGGGCCCGCACCATCTCCGCCGTGTAGTAAGTCGGCGCTGCCATGCCCATAAGGTCCGCCCGGCCGTGAGGGATTTGCAAGGGTGCACGGCCGAGGATAGGCAGGGGTCGTCGGCGCGACGGCATCAAGTCAGCGCTTTACGTACCGAATTGTCGCGGCCGGTGGAGGCCGTAGCCCGGTCACCGCCTCTGTTCACCTGTGAGCCGCGCTAGCTCGGCCCGGACGCGTTGCACTTCCGGCAGCAACTTGGGTTCAGGGTCGGTCTGCGACTAGGCCGGGCGCTCGACAACCAAACCGGGCACGCCCTTGAAATCATCGAGATTGAGGGTCCAGAGCCGCGCGTCCCACACGAGGGCGGTCGCCGCGATGGCGAGATCCACCTCCCGCCCTCGGGTGCGAGGTAGTTCCCGGTAGAGCTCGGCTGCGCGCGCCGCCTCCGCGGGACCGAAGGCGAGGGCTGACTCCCGGGGGAAAAGTATCTCCTGGTAGGCCAACTCTTCGGGCAGGCGCGGACCGCGGAGCCACTCGTAGAGCACGAGCGCAGGGAGCTGAACCCGCTCGCCGCGATCGTTCGCCCGCCGCAGCGCGGGGCCTGAGCGTCTGGCGCCTGCGAGGCAGTCGACTAGCGCCGAGGTGTCGAGGAGGATCACCGATCTTCGGCCGGGGTCCGTCGACCGCCTCCGCGCCGTGCCTGGCGAATTTCTTCGATCTCCCGGTCAACCTCCTCGACCGGTCGCGTCGGGACACGAGCGAGCATCTCATCGAGGATCGCCAGCATCCGCAGCCGCTCAGCCTCGCTCAAGCGGCCCGTGCGCGCCGCGTACTCGCGGACCGCTTCGCGGACTACACCGCTCTTGGACATGCCCAGCCGCGCGGCAGTCTGATCAATCCGGGCGGCGGTCTGCTGGTCGAGGGTAAACGTCATCTTGGTGGTAGCCATATATATACCATACTGCCATATGTATGGTGCAGCAATGGCTTCACCACAGCTCCTGTCCCCGCACACCGGCCGACTATCCCATCAAACCGACCCACGCACCAGAAGGTGCGGATCAGCTCGGCGGCCATCCGGCCGGGTAGCACCCGTACATGCGCTGGTAGGATTGAACCACGGCCGGTGGGGGATTCCTGCGCGCCTCGCCGACCGATTCCCGGTACGCACGATCAAGCTGCGCCCTCAGCTCGGCTGTTTCCGAGGCGCGCAGCTGCCGTTCCAACTGCCAGGCCACGCTCTGGCTCGGATCGTACTCCTCGAACCCCTCGCGCTGGTCGCTCCAATTGCCCATGTCAATGAGGTAGATCCGCGGGTGAACGTAGCGCCACGCGAGGCCCGCGCTCCGCATGCGCGCGAAGATCACATCGTAGACCGGCGATAGATCCTCGTCGCGCATGCCCAACGTACCCATGTAGAAGTCGAGGTAGTCGCACCTATCGTGAACCCCATCGTCATGGGCTGCGCGCTGCGACCGAAACGCCGCGACGAATCCAGCGGCGGCCCGAAACGAGCCCAGGTCCACAGCTTTGCCGTCCGCCGTCGTCACGTCGTGATTGTTGGAGAACACGTCCCACAGGCACCGGCCGAGCAAGTCGGCCGCCTCGTCTGGCGACAGCGTCCGGTACCCGCGGCGCGTCAGCTCGGCGACGATCGCCCCGTCATCCAGCCCGTGCGGGAACATCCGCATGAAGAGGTCCCAACAGGCCGGCTGGCTCAACCGCTCGCGCTCGGTCATCTGTCGAGAATCTACCGCGGATGTATTCCATGACCGTTACCAATTCTTTGCAGATCGGGCAGGGGGGGGTGTGCGGATCGATCCGTCCGTGATTGCGACGTTGCGGTCGTGCCTCCGGTCCTGGCGATATAGACGGTGCCATCCCGCCGCTGCCGAACTCACGCTCGGTGCTCAAGAGCGGGCTGCCTTGCTGCATGTGGCCTGATCCGGTGAAGCTGGTCTCTCGGGGGCGGCCGGACCAAGTGTGCAGGACGCGACTACGGTTTCCACTTCCCCCGCGCCACCGCCGGCACGAAACCGTCTAGACCGTCGGGAGGAAATTCCAGCGACTTCCCCAGCTCGGCACTCATGTACGCGGCCATGAGGATCTTCACGACCTCCAGTCCATCCTCCCACGTGAGCATGGGCTTTTCGTCGTTCAGGAACGCCTGCACGAAGTGCCGATCTTCCGCCACGTAGCCGTACGCCGCCGCCTCGTCCGTCACGAGCGGCATCAGGCCCATCTCGGCGTTCTGCTTCTCCACCAGATCCTCGCCCGATTCACCCTTCACCTCGCGGCTGAAGAACAGCTTGAGCCCGCTGTCCAGCGAGTTCCACGACATGGAGTACTCGGGGCCCAGCAGCTCGGCCGAAAGCCTGAGGCCCGCGCCCACATAGCTCCACGAGGTCGTGGCCTCACCCAGCACACGATGTCCCTCGGCCGTCTCGAACTCGATCATCACGCTCGCGAAGTCCTCGGCGGGCCGAGCGGCGTAGTCCACGTCGGCGCCCATGCGACCCTTGAGGCGCTCGACGTACTCGGGGCGCGTCCACTTGAGGCTCGCGATGTGGCCGGTGATCCGCACGGGCTTCAGCGTCGACCGGCGGGCGCCGGGCTTGGTGAGCAGGAACCGCACCAGCTCCGCCGAGTGACACATCATGTCGTTCAGCACGCCGCCGCCCTGGAGAGTGCCCTGCCAGAACCACGGCATGTGCGGCCCGCTGTGCTCTTCCGCGGCGCGCGCGAGATACGGACGTCCGGTGAGCGAAGCGCCGCGCGCCCAGATGATCGAGCGGCCCTGCGTCACCGCCGGTGCGAAGACCTGGTTCTCGAGGTAGCCGTGATTGAGCCCCACGCTCCGCGCCAGTCTGAGGATCTGCCTTGCCTCCCGGACGTTTCGGGCGAGTGGCTTTTCGCAGGCGATCCCCTTGAGCTTCCCCGTGCGGCGGCGGATGGCGTCCACGATCTCCTCGACGTTCGCCAGCCGCGTGTGGTTCGGCCCGCACAGCCAGAGCGCGTCGATCGCGGGATCGGCAACCAGGTCGGTGATGGACGCATACGGCTTTGCCTCACCTACGCCGAGTCGCCGGGCGAGCGCCGCAGCATCGGCGGCATGGGAAGCATTGGGACTCCACACGCCCAGGATGTCCGCGTCGCGCACGCCTGCCCATCCCTGCATGTGGAACTTGGTGTTGAACCCCGAGCCAATGAATCCAACGCCGAGGCGCTCAGTCGCCACGGAGGCTCGGCCAGCGACCGGCTGCCTCATCGCCTTTCTTCGCCCGTCATCGCCCTTCGTCGCCCGCGTTCTTGCCGCCTTCCCTCGCCTCTCTTCGCCTCTCCTCGTCCCCCCTCGTCTCTTATTCGTCGCCATAGCTCACGCCCAACTTCCTCAGTTGTTCCTCGCTGCACCCGTTCCAGTCCGGCGCGAACGTGTTGCCGATGTATTGCAGGTCCTCCACCCCCATCTTGCTCGACCAGAAGCCGGTCGCCGTCAGGTCGCGGAAGCGGTTGAAGAACTCGACCCCGTGGCTCAGCTCCGGTTTCGCTCGAGCGGGCCAGGCTATGTCGTCCAGCACCGCCCGCCGTTCTGGTTCGGCGCACTCCGCGAAGGTCTTGGCGAACCGCTCGCGACACTCGGTGTCCAGCCACGCGAGCCCCCCGCGCATCGGCGTCTGCTGGGTCTCTTGATCGGTCATGATGAAGTCCATGAACTCCGGTACTCCGGCGTCCGTGGCGCTGCCTGATCGCTCATCGCGCGGGATGATCAGGTCCACGAGAATCCGGACTGTCTCCCACTCGTGCGGCGTGAAGAAACGGGGCTGATACTGCTGCCCGCGGCGGCGCAAATCGGCCAGGGTGCGTGCCGCCCGCTCGAGGTCGAGGGCGGAAACGTCGAAGCCAGCCGCGAGCGGAACTGCGGCGAGAATGCCTACTGCGCGGCGCCGGTCGATTCCGACGTCCGATGACCGATGTCCGATGTCCGAATCCGTTTCTCGAGCATCGGATTGCGGATATCGGTCATCGCCCTCAGATCGCACCCGCTCTCCTCTGCTCCGTGATGTAGTCACTCGCCCTCCACGCCAGCGCGAGAATGGTCCACGTCGGGTTCTTGTCCGGCTGCGACACGAACGGTCCGCCGTCGACGACGATCAAATTCTTCACGTCGTGCGCCTGGCCGTACGGATTGACCACGGAGCGACTCGCGTCGGTGCCCATTCGGGTGACGCCCAGCTCGTGGATGATCTCGCCCCCTGCCGTGATGCCGTAGTCGCGATCCGGGCCGGGCAGGGGCGCGAACACCTGGCCCCCCATCTCCGCGACGATCGCCCGGAAGGTCTCCTGCATGTGCTTCACCTGCTTCAGCTCGTGATCGCTCCACTTGAAGTGGAACCGGAGTACCGGGATGCCCCACTGGTCCACGACCGCCGGGTCCGGCTCGCAGTACGAGTCGTCGTTGGGGATCATCTCCCCCCGACCGGCGAACCCGACGTAGGCCCCGTAGTAGCGGCGGTAGGCATCCTTCAATTCCTTGCCGTATCCGCCGCCGACGGGATAGCGGTGAATTCCGCCCAGGAATCCGTAGCCCGGCATCGTGCGCCCACCGCCAACCTCGATATGGTAGCCGCGCGGGAAATCCAGCCTCCGGTTGTCGAGCCACCAAGGCATGAAGAGGTGGCCGGTGCCGGACCCGTCGTGGTTGTGGGGTACCTGATCCATCAGCCTGGGGATGAACCCCGTGACGCCGGCACCCGTGGTATCCGTGAGATACTTCCCCAATACACCGCTCGAGTTGGCGAGGCCCTGTGGGAAGCGGGACGAGGTGGAGTTGAACAGCAGCCGCGCCGACTCACACGCGCTCGCCGCGAGCACCACAATCCGGGCGCGCACACGTTCCTCGCGCCCCGTGTTCTTGTCGATGTAGTTGACGCCCGTAGCGAGCCCCGCCTGGTCCGTCGTCACCTCTCGCGCCATGGCGTGGAGGACCAGCGTCAGCTTGCCCGTTGCACGGGCGGGCGGCAACAGGACGTTGGTCGTCGAGAAGTTCGAGTTCGTGGCGCAGCCGCGACCGCACTGGCCACAGTAGTGGCAGGCTGGGCGCCCGTTCAGCGGCCGCGTCAGAATCGACAGGCGACTCGGCACGCACGTGATGCTCAGCCGATCGCAGGCCTGCTTGACGAGGAGCTCGTGGCACCGGGGCCGAGGCGGCGGCTGAAAGACGCCGTCGGGATCGTTGGGGAGATTCTCCCGGCTCCCGAAGATCCCGATCAACCGATCGACGCGATCGTAGTACGGCTTGACGACGTCGTAGGTGATCGGCCAATCGTCACCGAGGCCGTCGAGCGTCCTGCGCCGGAAATCGTCCGGGCCGAATCGCAGGGAGATGCGCCCCCAGTGGTTCGTGCGCCCGCCCAGCATGCGGACGCGAAACCACATGAAGCGTTGACCCGGCGCCGTCGTATACGGTTCGCCGGGCAGCGACCAGCCGCCGAGCCCGGCGTCGAACTCGCCGAAATGGCGCTCGGCTGTGGCCGCGCCGCGGCGCTGCGTCTCGTAGTACCACTTGAACATCGCCGAATCCGTGGCGTTGTCCCAGGTGGGGCCCGCCTCGAGCATCACGACGTCCGCGCCCGCCCGCGTGAGGACGTGCGCGGCCATGCCGCCGCCGGCGCCGGACCCGACAATGCACACGTCGTACAGCCTGCCTTGCATGGAGGACCTCGCCGGAGTCTTGCGGTGACGGACGAATCGTAAGATGTGGCGCCTGACGTAACGTCGCGAGTCGGTTCTACGTCGCGTGACGATCCAGCACGGAGCGAACCGTGCTCAGCAGTTCGTGCATTTCGGCCGGCTTTTCCAGAAAAGCGACGACCTTCCCGGGGAACCCGGCCCACGACACGGGCCGTTGGACGTAGCCCGACATGTACACCACGCGAATGTCGGGGTCGAGGCCCGTGAGATGATCCACCAGTGTGAGCCCGCTCATCTGCGGCATCACCACGTCGGAGACCAGCAGGTGGGGCCGCCAGCCTCCCTCGTAGCGGCGGATCACCTCAATGGGGTCATCTTCCTGCTGGACGCGATACCCCATCCGCTCGAGGATGCGCGCGACCGCACGGCCCGCGTCGGGATCGTCGTCCACGACGAGGACGGACTCACCGCCGGGCACTGGCGAGGGCGTGGCGGGCGCGGCCTCCGCGGGTGCCGCCCGGGTCGGCGCGGACAATCGGGCGCCCGCGTGGTCAGCGGCCATCACGCGATTACGGCCCGCGCCTTTCGCGGCGTAGAGCGCACGGTCGGCCGCCGCGATGAGCAGTTCCCACGATCCCATGCCATCCTGGTACGACGCGACCCCCGCGCTGGCGGTGAGTGAGCCCCAGGAAAACTGGTGCTGCGCGAGCTCGTGCCGCACCCGTTCGGCGAACACGATCCCCTCTTCCACGGTCGAGTCGGCGAGCATCGAGACGAACTCCTCTCCGCCGAACCGCGCCGACAGGTCCATCCGCCTCGTGTTGCGCGCCAGCACTCGCGCGAACGCGCGCAGCGCCTCGTCCCCGGCTTCATGGCCGTGCCGGTCGTTCACTTTCTTGAAGTAGTCCAGGTCGAACAGCACGACCGCGAGTGACCGGCCCCGCACGGCGCCGCCGAACTGCGTGTCCAGCACGGTCTCGGCGTGCCGGCGGTTTGGAATGCCGGTGAGCGCGTCGGTCAGGGCCATCGCCTCCGCGACCTGGCGCTCGCGGTGCAGGATCTGCGCGAACACGGCCACGCCGATGCACACGCCCACGTACACCGCGATCACCGCGAGGAGCAGCGCCCAGTTCGGCCCCGGGATGCCGAGCGCCAGCACAACGACCTGCGTGAGGGAAAGCACAGCCATCCCCGCCGCCAGGGCCACGGCAACACCTCGGAGACCGCGGTAGTAGGCGAGCAGGAATGCCGGTACCAGGGAGGTCATCCAGATCATCATTCCCTGGTCCTCCTGCACCTCCTGGGGGAATGCGAACACGGCCGCGACGGGAACGGCCAGCGCGGCCAGCGAGAGGACCAGAGCGCGGAGCGGGACGGGCCGAGGAACGTAGGGACGGGTCATCGTGAGTCGCTGGGGCGAGGCGGTGTAGAACATACGCGGGGGACGTGCTTCGGGAATCCCGCCCGGGTGAGACGTGGAGGGAGGAATGGGCTTGAGAAGTCCGACAGCACGCGGCGACTGGCGATGGGGACGCGGGCCGGGTATCAATCACGAGGCAATGGTGAACCACCAGAGGAGGAACACGTGAAACACGACTCCGGAGCCGTCGTTCGCCCGGCCGACGCCGCGCCGTCCAACACGGTCGCGGCAGGAAAGGCCACGCGCATGCAGGTACTTGTGGGGCCGGAGCAGGGGGCGCCCAACTTCGTCCTGCGGCGTTTCACGATGGGTGAGGGCGGCGGCATGCCGCTCCACACCAATCAGGTGGAGCACGAGCAGTATGTGCTGCGCGGCCGGGCCCGCATTAGGATCGGCGAGCGGATCCATGAGGTGGGCCCGGACCATACGTTGTACATCCCGGCCGGTGCGCCTCACTCCTACGAGGTCGTCGAGGCGCCGTTCGAGTTCCTCTGCGTCGTACCCAACAAGCCGGATCAAGTCCGGATTGCCGATGCGTGCTGATAGAAAGGCGTGAGCGGTAAGGGGTGACGAGAAAGGGGCACCCCCACGCTTCAGGGCTTTCTGTTCCCGACGCGTCAACCTTCCACCGCGCTCGGGTGTCCAACCCATAGTCCCGATCCGTTTTCCATGTTCATGCCCGGCCTTGCTGATGACGTACGCTACGTCGTGCGGGCGCTGACTCGGCGTCCGGGGTACGCCACCGTGGCGATCGTCACGATCGCGCTCGCCCTGGCCGGCAACGCCGCGATCTTCAGCATCCTCAAAGCCGTGCTGCTCGAGCCGCTGCCGTACCGGGAGCCGGAACGACTGGTCACGATCGACGTGATGTCCACGCGCGGCTTCTACATCTCGACGTCCATTCCGAACTATCGCGATTGGCGTGATCGAACGACCGCGTTCGAGGCCTTCGCGGGCGCCTCCGGCTGGGGGTTCATTCTCACGGGCCGCGGACAGGCGGAGGCGGTGAGCGCTCAGGCGGTCATTGGGGACCTGTTCACGGTTCTGGGTCTTGAGCCGGAGCGGGGGCGCCTGTTCGGCGCGGCCGAAACGGAACCTGGCGCCGCTCCCGTGGTGGTCCTGGGAGAACGATTCTGGCGCGCGCGCCTTGGCGCGGATCCAGCCATCGTGGGGCAGACGCTGGCGCTCGACGGTCGGCCGCACGTCGTCACCGGTGTGCTGCGGCGCGAGGCAGGCTACCCGACACCAGACGTGAACGTCTACGTCCCCATGGGATCCATCCCGGGGCTTCCGTTCGACGATCGGCGGAGCGGGTTCGGCACGCGCGCGGTGGCGCGCCTGGCGCCGGGGATCACGCTCGTCCGAGCCCAGGAAGAGCTCAATCGGGCGACGCGGGCCGTCGAGGAAGAGGAAGGACGGACGATTGAGCATCCGGAGGTGCGCACGTTGCGCGAGTTCTTCGTGGGCGATGTGGACGGCATGATCTGGATACTCGGCGGGGCGGTCGGTTTCGTCTTGCTCATTGCCACGGCGAACGTCGGCAACCTGACTCTGGCCCGCGGAGAGGGACGCCGCCGTGAGATCGCCGTTCGCTCATCGCTGGGCGCCTCCCGCGGAGCCGTCCTCCGAACGTTGCTGATGGAAAGCCTGGTGCTGGCGCTCACCGGTGGTGTCGCGGGCCTCGCGCTCGCGTTCGCCAGCGTGCGGTTTGCCGTGCCGCTGCTGCCCGAATCCGTGCCACTCGTACTGCGCGAGCGGATCGGTGTGGACCTGGGCGTCGCGGGGTTCACGCTGTTGCTCGCGGGGCTCACGGGATTGCTTGCCGGACTGATACCGGCGTTGCGGGCGTCGCGTACCGAGCTCGCCCGTGAGCTGCGAGACGGGGGGCGCGGGACTGGCGGGACGGGCCGGCAGCGGCTCCGCTCGGGGCTCGTGGTGGCAGAGGTGGCGCTGGCTCTCATGCTGCTGATCGGCGCCGGCCTCATGCTCCACAGTCTGCGGAACCTGGGAACGGCGGACAAGGGATTCTCCGAGGCCGGCGTCCTGACCGCGGGCGTCCCTCTGGCGGATGATCGGTACGACAGCAAGGAGCGCTGGAGGGGGTTCTATGAGGAGCTGGTGACGCGCGCGACCGCAATGCCGGGCGTCCGCACGGCGGCGCTGGCCCTGTTGGTGCCGCTGACCCAGCGGTCCTGGGAGCTTGGCGTTCTGCCGGACAACGTGCCGTACGATCAGGAACAACAGCAGTCGGTGCTCTACAACGTGGTCTCCCCGGGCTACTTCGAAGCCATGGGGATCACCATGCTCGACGGCGAGCTGTTCACCGGTGCGGAGCGAGACGGCACCGACCCGGTAGCGGTGATCGACGAGACCATGGCCGCGCGCTTCTGGCCGGGGGAGCGGGCCGTGGGCAGGCGCATCACGTTCGAGCAGACCGAGGGTCCGAGCCCGGCACCGGTCTATCGCACGGTCATCGGGGTCGTGCGAAACGTCCGGCACTACGAGCTGCGCAGCCCTTCCCGCATTCAGGTCTACGTGCCTCTGAGTCAGACGCTCCGGAGATGGGGGATGAGCCTGACCATGATCCTCAAGGCTGACGTGGCCCCGTCATCACTCGTGGCTGCACTTGCGCGTGAGGTCGATACGATGGACCCCACCATTCCGCTCATTCGCGTCCGGGAGCTCGAGGACTACGTGACGAGCGATCTATCTGATAGCCGAGCGCTGGGCGCCGTGCTCAGCCTCTTCGGAGGCGTGGCGCTGGCCATCGCGGGCGTGGGGATCTTCGGCGTCGTGTCGTTCGTGGTGTTGCAGCGCGCGCGGGAAATCGGGATACGCATGGCGCTGGGCGCCGCACCTCGTCAGGTGGCAGCCTGGGTCGCGCGATTCGCCGGGGCGCTCGCCGGTGCGGGGGTGGCGGCCGGGTTGCTTGGCTCGGCCATCCTCAGCCGGGTGCTCAGAGGGTTCTTGTATGAAGTGAATCCGATCGATCCCGGCCTGTACCTGGCCGTCACGGCGCTCCTGCTGTCCGTGGCCGCCCTTGCGGTATACGTTCCGGCCCGGCGCGCGATGCGGGTGGATCCCGTGACGGTGTTGAGTAGCGAACAGTGAATCATCTCCCCTCCTAGCGCCCTGTCGACCAGCCGCGCACCTTTGCCTCCGAAATCGCACGTCTTTTTCGGAGGCTGTTCGCATGTTCCGCATTCCCGCTTCTCTCGCATTTCTGAGTCTGGCCATTGCCATGGCTCCCGCGGCCGCGCAGCAGCGCGGGCGTGCGCAGCCTCAGGCACAGGCCCAACCGCAGCTCAGCCCAGACCTGTACCGCACGCTGCGGTATCGACACATCGGGCCGGTGGGCAACCGCATCACGTCGGCGCACGGCATCCCCGGCGATCCCAACACCTATTACGTCGGAGCCGCGTCGGGCGGTGTCTGGAAGACGACCGACGCCGGTCTCAACTGGGAGCCGGTGTTCGATGGCCAGCCGGCGCAGTCGATCGGGCATCTCACCCTGGCCCCGTCCAATCCCAACGTCGTCTGGGTGGGCACCGGCGAGGCGCACGTCCGCAGCCACATCTCCATCGGCAACGGGATCTATCGGTCACTCGATGGTGGCAAGACGTGGTCCCACATGGGGCTCGACAACACGGGCCGGATCGCGCGCGTCGTCGTCCACCCTCAGAACCCCGACATCGTATTCGCCTGCTCGCAGGGGCACAGCTACGGACCTCAGCCAGAGCGTGGGGTTTACAAGACCATCGACGCGGGGCGCACGTGGAGTTTGGTGCTCCACGTGGATCAGAACACCGGCTGCTCGGACCTGGCGATGGATCCCACGAACCCCAACATCCTCATCGCAGGATTCTGGCAGATCGAGATTCACACGTGGGGACGCGAGTCGGGCGGGCCAGGATCGGGCATCTTCAAGTCTACCGACGGCGGGATGACGTGGGCGCGGCTGCGCGGCAACGGCCTGCCGACGCGGGATCACGGCAAGGTCGCGGTCGCGATCGCGCGGAGCAATCCCAATCACGTCTACGCGCTGATCGAGACGGGCGATGGCGTGCCGACGCACGGTCGGCCCACGGACTCGGGTGAGCTGTGGGCCTCGATGAACGGTGGTGATTCGTGGACGCTCATCACTCACGATCGCCAGCTTGCCGGCCGCACGCAGTACTACTCGCGGGTCGTGGTCCAGCCCGATGATGAGAACGAAGTCCATTTCCTTGCCGGCTCGTATACGCGGAGCCTGGACGGCGGCCGCACGAGCGTGGATCTGGGCTTTGGTAGCTCACCCGGTGGCGACAATCACGACATCTGGATCGATCCGCTGAACCCCGCGCGACAAATCGTGGGCAACGACGGCGGCGTGTCGATCTCGACGACGCGCGGCCGGTCGTGGTATCGCCTGCAGCTTCCGGTCGCGCAGATGTACCACGCGACCGCGGACACGCGGATTCCCTACTTCGTGTATGGCAACCGGCAGGACGGCCCGTCGTTCCGCGTGCCGAGCAACAGTCGCACCGGCGGCTTTGGCGGCGGCGGAGGGGGCGGCACCATCCCCCGCTCCGAATGGTTCTCGGTGGCGGGTGGCGAAAGCGGTTGGGCGACGCCCGATCCCGAGGATCCCGACATCATCTGGTCCAGCGCTTCTGGCTCGGGGTCAGTGGGCGGTATCGTGACCCGCATGGATCTCAAGACTCGGCAGGCGCACCACGTCGAGGTGTGGCCGCTGTCCACGGTGGGCTGGCCCGCGGCGGAGCTCAAGTATCGGTTCGTGTGGACGGCCCCGCTCACCATCTCACCCCACGATCGCAACAGGTTGTACTTCGGAAGCCAGCACGTGCACGTCACGACCGACGGCGGGAAGAGCTGGCGCGAGATTAGCCCGGACCTCACGCTCAACGACAAGAGCAAACAACAGATCTCGGGTGGCCTCACCCCGGACAACATCGGCGTGGAGTACGCCGGCGTCGTCTTCGCCGTTGCCGAATCGCGGCTCAAGCCGGGCCTGTTGTGGGCCGGGACCAACGACGGCCTGGTGCATGTGAGCCAGAACGGTGGCAGCAACTGGACCAACGTGACGGCGAACATCCCCGGGCTCCCTGCCTGGGGGACCATCAGCAACATCGAGCCGTCACGCTACGACACCGGCACGACGTACATCGCTGTGGACTTCCATCAGGTGAACGGGCGCGATCCGCATCTGTACAAGACTACGGACTACGGCCGTACGTGGCGCATGATCACGAACGGGATCCCCAAGAGCCCCATGAGCTACACGCACGTGATTCGCGAGGACCCCGTGCGCCGTGGGCTGCTGTATGCGGGGACGGAGAACGCACTGTATGTCTCGTTCAACGACGGTGAGCTGTGGCAGCCGCTCCAGACCAACCTGCCCCACGCTCCGGTGTACTGGCTCACGATTCAAGAGCATTTCAACGATTTGGTGGTATCGACCTACGGTCGCGGGTTCTGGATTCTGGACGATCTGGCCCCGCTCCAACAGTTGACGCCGGAGGTGATGGCGTCGAACGCGCATCTGTTCGCGCCGCGCGCGGCGTATCGGTTCCGCAACATTCCGGGGCAGGCGTCCACCTCGAACGACCCTACGGTCGGCGAGAATCCCGAATACGGGGCATCGATCAACTACTGGCTGAAGGACGCGCCGGCCGGTGACGTCACCGTCAGCATCCAGCAGCCGGAGGGTCAGACCATCCGCACGCTGCGCGGTTCGAAGAACGCCGGCGTGAACCGGGTGTACTGGGACCTGCGAAACGAAACGACCACCGAGGCGCGAATGCGGGTCAGGCCGCTCTACGCCGACTGGGTCGACGTGCCCGCGGACGGTCGCCCGGCTCCGGGCGCTGGTCGCCTCTCGGTGCTCATGCCGCCGGGGAGGTACACCGTCAGGCTCGCGGTCGGCGGTCAGGAGTTCACGCAACCGCTGGAAGTGCGCAAGGACCCCAACTCCAGCGGGAGCGAGGTGGAGATCCGGACCCAGGTCGCCCGGCTGCAGGATCTCCAGACCGACATGAACGCGGCGGTGGACATGTACAATCAGGCCGAGCTGATCCGTGCACAGCTTCAGAGCCTGAGCCGGACGCTGGGGGCCGACGGTGGCGCCAGAGACGTGCGTGCAGCGGCGGATTCCCTGGAGCGGAAGGCGATCGCGTTCGAGGAGAACCTGCACCAGCTGCGCGCGACGGGCCGAGGGCAGGACAACATCCGCTGGCCGACCATGCTGCTGGGACGGATTGGATACCTGACCAATGGCATCGCGTCGTCCGACTTCGCGCCGACGACTCAGCAGGTTCAGGTACACGACCTGCTCAAGGAGCAGATCCGGACCTCCCGGGCGCAGCTCGATCAGCTGCTGAACCGGGACGTCGCCGCGTTCAACCAGATGTTGCGACAGCGGAACATCGCGGGTGTGATTGCGCCGGTGCGGGAGGCGGGAGTGCCGTAGGCATCGAACATCGATTGTCACCTTTCCACTCCACGGAGGCTGTATGGCAGGCGGTGTCAGGACGTGGCTCAGTTCGGCGGGTTTGGCTCTGGCGGTCATGGCATGTCAGGCGCCTGCTCCGGCGGGGCTCACCCAAGCGGACATGGACGCCATCCGGGCGGTGAGCGATAGCTTCCTCGTGCATTTCAAGGCCAAGAATTGGGACGCGCTCAGCGGGCTGTACACAGAGGACGCCGCCATTCTGCCGCCCAATGAGCCTGCGGTGCGGGGCCGTGCGGCGATCCGCGAGTGGATGGCGGCCTTCCCGGCGGCCGAGACCCTCGCGTTCAGCAACATGAGAATCGACGGCCGCGGCGATCTTGCGTATGTGCAAGCCGACTACGCGATGAAGCTGGAGGGAATGCCGGCGGACACCGGGAAATTCATCGAGATTCGCCAGCGGGATCCGGATGGCGTGTGGCGCTTGAAGTACGACATGTTCAGCTCGAACGTGCCGGTGACCGTGCCGGAGCTGGTGGTGCAACAGCAGCCGGGGAGGCGATAAAGACGATGCCAGATGTTCGATGCCCGATGTTCGAACATCGAGCATCGGACCCCTAGCAGCGCCACCTACCGCCCGTTGGCTGCTTTCGGCTCCGCTGGCGGCTTGAGATAGCGGTCGTACCACGCAAGGATCCGGGTGTGGAAGTCGCGCACCTCGGCCTCGGTCGTGGTGGGCATGCCGTGCCCGCCGTTGATGTAACTCACCCACTCCACTCGCTTGCCGAGCCTGCGAAGCGCGTAGAACATCTCGCTGGTAGTGCGCTCGGGCACGTTGTGGTCCTCGCGGCCCGTGAGCAGTAGGAGCGGCGTCTTGATCCGATCCGCAAACATCACCGCCGAGTGCGTGACGTATTTCTGCGGCTGCTCCCACAGCGTGGCGCCGATCCGGTCCTGACTCTTCTCCGGCGCGTGGATGTTGCGCGTGCCCAGGCGCGGGGAGTCCGTGTAGAAACTGATCATGTCCGTCTTGCCCGAAATGTTGATCGCCGCGGCGAACCGGTCGGTCTGCGTCACGAGCAGGTTGGTGGCGTAGCCGCCGTAGCTCGTGCCGTGGACGCCGAGTCGCTTGGGGTCGGCGATGCCCATGTCGATGAGCTTGTTGGCGGCCGCGGTCACTCCCTTCACCCAGGCCTCGCCCGGGAAGCCGCGCTCGAGATCCACCGAAGGCTGGACCACGGCGTAGCCGTTCGACGTGAGAAAGCTGATGGTCGCGTTGAACCGGTCATCGAAGAAGTCCTCGTACACGATGAAGATCGTCGGGACTCTCGTGCCGGGCTGATAGCCGAGTGGGTAATACACCACACCGTACATCTCATCTCCGTCGGCGTCGAGGTACTTGAGCAGTTCGGTGCGGCCGGTTCTTGCGGCGACCCCCGGGTTCGCGTCGGTGAGCCGGCGAACGTCGCGCAGGTCGCGGTCGGCCACGTACACGTCGCCGGGTCGGTTTCCCTCGGCGATGGTGAGGACGAGGCTGGAGCCGTCGGCCGCCAGCCGGAGACTTGAGTACAGGCGCCCATCCTTCACCACGTCGCGCAGCTCGTTGGTGCGGCGGTCGTAGCGGACAATCCCGCGCTGCCACTGGGTGCGGGAGGCGTACGTCAGGTAGATGTCGTTGCCGTCGCGGCTCCAGGCGGCTACCTCGTAGCGGGGCAGCGTGCGATCGCTGTCGTTCTGCGGCGCGGCGAGAAACAGGCGTCGCTGGGCGGAGGCGGTCTCGATCAACCAGAAACCTTCCTTGTTCGTGGCCACCAGCCACTCGCCGGTTTCGTTCAGCCGCACGGGCGTGAACCGTTCCTTCTCGCGCGCGTCGCGTGCGGCGTTCCGAGCCGCGCTGTCGGCCGGCTCTTCGCCGGGCTTCGGGGTGTCCTCGCCGGTGAGCTTCTGTGGCTCGCCGCCGTCCACGGTGCCGAAGTAGGTCTTGCCCTCCTTGGCGTACACGTACGCCCGCCCGTTTCCCGACCACCGGAGGGTCAGGCCCTTTGAGCTCGCAATCAGGGTCCTGGCTTCTCCGCCGGCGACCGGGCGCGCGAGCACGCGGTGCTCCCGGCCGAAGATCTCGGCGTAGTCCGTCTTCTTGGTGATGTCTTCCTCGTAGCGGAGCAGCGCGCCATCGGCGGTGAGCGCCACGTCGCCTAACGCCGTCTCGGCCAGCAGTTCGTCGATCCGGCCCGTGGCGGGGTCATACACCGCCGGTATGGCTCGCGCCGCGCGCCGGCGGATGTCCTCCCACGAGAGGAACGGATCCTCGCTCGATTGCACCACGATCGGTCCTTCGATCTCGCGCAGGAATCGCGTGCGAGCCTCCACCGCCCACTCGCTGGTGCGCATCCCGAACAACAACCTGGAACCATCCGCGGACCACTGAAGCGAGCTGTTATCCGCCAGCATCCTGCCCTGGGGCAGCGCGACGGTCCGGAGCCGTGCGCGGTCCAGCTCCCAGATCGTCAGCCGGAACGCCTCTCCTTCCCGGAGCTGGAAGGCGAGGCGTGTCCCATCCGGCGACCAGGCGAAAGCACGCGCCTGCCGCTTGTCGGGGAACAGGGGCCGTCGCTCGCCCGTGCGCGTATCGATCACGACGAGCTCAGCGGAGGATGGAGCGACATACGTGGGATCGCCGAACCTGCTGTTGTCCGTGCCGAGCCGATCCCGCAGGGCGGCGGTGGCGACAACGATCCAGCGACCGTCCGCACTGACGTCCCCGACCGTCACGTTCCTCACGCTGAGGACGTCATCGAGCGTGAATCCCGCCGCGGTGGTGGACTGTGCCGGGAGCCGGGCACCGGCAAAGACGCAGAGGCAGGCGAGCGTGAGGCCGGCGGATCGAACCGTGGTGACCATGCGCATGTCAGCGTCCCTCCGAGGCGGCCGGTCCCGGCCGTTTCACGTGCTTGTCGTACCACGCGAGATACCGTTCCAGCCGGTCCTTCTGATAGGACGGCGTGCGGATGCTGTGTGACTGACCGGGATAGACCACGAGTTGGGTTTCCCGTCCCAGGCGTTTCATCGCCTGGTAGAGCTGCTCCGAGTTGAGAATCGGGACGTTCCAATCTTTCTCTCCGCCCATGATGAGCGTGGGCGTCACGATCTTCGTCACGGCGTTGAACGGTGAAAGCCGTTCCCAGGTTTGGCGCTGCTCCCAGGGAAGACCCAGCTCTTTCTCCCACTGGAGCTGATAGTGGTCGTGCCCATAGTTGGCGGCGTAGAGCACCTCGCTTGCACCGGTCACCGCGCCTTTGAACCGGTCCGTCTTGGTGAGGACGTAGTTCGTGAGAATGCCGCCGTAGGACCACCCGCCCACGCCAAGTCGCTCGGGGTCGGCGTAGCCTTGCGCGATGGCGTAGTCCACCGCAGCCATCACATCGTCGAAGTCCTTGTTGCCCCAGTCCGCCCATATGGCGTGGGAGAACGCCTGCCCGTATCCCGACGAGCCTCGGGGGTTTGCGGTGACGACGACGTATCCGTTCGCCGCGAACAGCTGTGCCTCGAAGTTGAACGCGTGGGAGAACTGGGATACCGGGCCGCCGTGAATCCGGAGTAACGTCGGATACCGTAGCCCTGCCTGGTACCCGGGCGGCAGGTACAGGAACGCCTCGACCTCGGTGACGTCCTTGCTCTTGAACTGGACGTTCTTGACGTCCGCGAGTCGGAGGGCGGACAGCGCGTCCGTGTTCACGGTCGTGAGTTGTCGTAAGCCTCCCGGTTCGACCACGAAGACCTCCCCTGGGAGATCCAGCCGCGCCGTCAGGGCCACGATCTGGCCGCCGGTACCTTGCGCGAAAGCGCGCACGGCGACGAATCCCGCGACGGGGCGTGTGATTCGGCCGCTCGCGACGTCGATCCGGGCCAGGTGATCCTCCGCGCTGTCCTCGAGGCGAAACATGAGCGCTCGGCCGTCCGGCGTGAACGCGGGGCTGCTCACGTTGCGGTCGAGCGCGCGCGTGAGAAGCCGCGGATCTCCACCGCTCGCCGGGATGACGGCGAGATGCGCGGTGGCGTACCAGATCAGGTCCGGCTGCACGTCGGTCACGTAGGCGATCTGTTTTCCGTCCGGGCTGAAGGCCGGTGCGTCGTCGGTTCCGGGGTTGGTTGTCACCTGCCTGAGCGTTTGTCCCCTGTCCGTGTTGTCGGCGGCCACGATCCAGATGTCGCTGTTGGCGTTCGCGTCCGGATCGGCGGTGCGGTTGCTCACGAACGCGACGAGCTTGCCGTCCGGGCTCCACACGGCGGCCGATTCGTCGTACTCGCCCGACGTGATCTGGGTCAGCGCTTTGGCCTTTACGTCCAGCACGTAGAGATGGGTGTGCCGGTTCCCGGTGAGGTATCCCGTGCCGTCTCGCTTGAACTGGAGGCGATCGATGACCCACGGCTTCTCGGTCTTGGGCTTCGGTTTGGTCGAATCCTCTTTCTCCTCGGGGTCGCGGATCGTGAGCAGGAGTCGGGAGCCGTCGGGTGACCAATCGTAGGTCGAGACCCCTTGGTCGAGTTCGGTCAGCGGCTGGGCCTCTCCGCCCTGCCGGTTGAGCGCCCACACCTGCGTCTTGGCGTTGTCCCCCTTCGCCGCCAGGAACGTGAGATACTTCCCGTCAGGACTGAAGCGCGGCCTGCTCGCGGAGTAGCCGGTCGCGGTCATCGGCATCGCTTCGCCGCCCGCGGTTGGGATCATCCAAATTCTGGTCTCGGTCTTCTCGTCCTTGAGGCTCGTCGTGGTCACGGTGTACGCGACCCACTGGGCATCCGGGCTCAGACGAGGGTCTCCCACCGAGCGGATCGCGAACAGGTCGTCGATCCCGATCGTGCGGGGGTTCTGCGCGGCCACGATTGCAGGCGTCAGCAAGGCAACGAATACCAGGAGCGAGCGAGCCGTTCTCATATGCGCGGGCGATGGGACGGTCATGTGCTTCACTCTCACAGCGGGATGACCCGGGGAATCTACGACACGTCAAGGCACAGGGGTAAGAAGGCGGACGGGGCGCCCTTTCGGTTTGCGCCGCGCGAAGGCTCTGCGTTTTGAAACCGCGCCCGGCGGTTCGCCCGGTTCTGGCGTTTTCCTGCTTCGGTTCTATCCTTGCGGGCTGCGAGGGGAGCTGGAGCGGATGTCAGGGATCGTGCTGCTGGGGCGGGCGTAGTCGATCGGTTGCGCCCGGCTGCACCGGCGCGTCGCTGTGCGGCGTGGGTCGTCCGTAACGCAATGTGAGCATCGTCGGCTCGCCGGACGGCGGCACGGTGACGACATAGATGTGGTCGTACTGTTCCTCGATGATTTCCTCGGCGGGGGAAACGCCGAGCGCCTCGATCAATGCAGGCACGGTGTTCCGGTGGCTCACCACCAGCACGGTCTCTCCCGTGTGGTCGGTGCGAATGAGGTCGAGCATGTCGCTGACGTAGGTCTCCGTGGCCGTGATGTGGTGCACGGTGACCTTCAGCTCGTTCGCCAGCGGCTGCGCCGTCTGCTGTGTGCGTTTGAACTGGGTCGTATAGATCGCGGCGATCTTCGTGTGCTGCAACACGCGCGCCAATTCGCGGGCCCGCGCTTTGCCGGTGCCGCTCAGGGGATGGTCACCCAGGGGGACGGACTTCTCGGCGTGGCGCACGAGAATCACGGTTGTGGGGCGCAGCGGCTCCTGGCCGCCAAGCGAGCCCGAACCGAGTGTCAGACCGGACAGCATGCCAGCCGCAACCGTGATGCAGGGTCTTAGACGCATGACTACTCCCGACTTCATCGCACTTGCTGAGATTCGACGTTGGATTCACGAAGCCCCCTCTCCGCCGGGCGGAGAGGGGGCCCCGAAATGAAACTCAGTTGAGCAGATACCGCAACCCGATCTGCGCGCGCCAGCGGGACAACAGCCCGGGGTCGTCAATGTACGTCTGTGCCGGGCCCGTGAAATTGAACACCGGAGCGCCGTTCACGTCGAACCGCGTGAGCGCGAGCGGCGACGTGGCCCGAGCGCTCGCCACTTTGCGGACGCCCCAGCTCGAGCTGATGAGGTTCCCCACGTTCAGGAGATCGACCGACAGCTGGAAGGCCTGGCGCGTGGCCCCCGCGCTAAACGCGAAGTCCTGCAGGATTCGGAGATCCACGTTGTTGTACCACGGATTCAGCGCCCCGAAACGCTCGGCGATCTGGCCGCGGTGCGAGCGAAGGTACTTGTCCTGCTCGATGAACGCGTTGAGCGCGGTCCACTGCTGCGCCGGTGTGATGTTGGTGCCGCAGATCGTGGCGCACACGTCGAATTGGATCTCGCTCTGGCTCTGCGGGATGTATATCAGATCGTTCCCGCCCTGGCCGTCACCGTTCACGTCGCCGGCATAGATGAACGAGTACCGGTTGCCCCCGGCGCCCGCGAAGCGGTTGCCCTCGGCCACTTCCACGAATAGCGCGACGCGCGTTCGCAGATTCTCCGACCAGGCATGCTCATAGCTGCCGGAGCCCACGATGCGATGCCGCTGGCCGAACTCGGAAAAGCTGAGGCCGGGGTTGTTGGGGTCGCCCTGAACGGGCTGGTTCTGCCACAGTACACTCGCGATCTCCGTGGACTTGAGCGAGTTCTTCGCTTGCGTGTAGCCGTAGGACAGGCTTGTCGCGAGGCCCGATGGGAATGTCTTCCGGAGCTGCGCCGTGACGCTGACGTTGTGCCCGTCGCTCGTGTTGTCGATGACGTAGATCCCGGCGCCGCCGTCAGGGTTCAGTTCGTTGGCGCCAAAGCCGCCATAGTAGGGACGGCCGTCCGGCAGCGTGCGAATGGGGGCCACAAGATCCCCGTTCCGCATGAACACCGCGTTGACGTCCTTGCCGTACATCACCTCGAGCGTGCCGAGCCAGCCGCCGGGGAGCTGTTGATCCAGGGCCAAGTCCGACGTCCATACCTGCGGCCACTTGAAGTCAGGGTCCATGGCGTTCAGGTCGAACGACTGCTGCAGAATGGCGTCGTCGGACGTGGCGATCTGCTGCCCGGTGGGGTTGAACGCGCCGTAGAGGTTGGGGTTGCCACCGGGGTTCGAGATCACATTGCCCACCCACACGAACGGCACCCGGCCCGTGAAGATGCCTGTACCACCCCGGAGCTGCGTGCGGCGCTCGCCTGCCACGTTGAGGTTGAAGCCTAATCTCGGGGACAAGAGCGGCGTGGCACCAGGCAAGCTGCTCTGGTCTACCACCTCGGATTGCCGATTCTCGTCCAGCGCCGTGAGGCCGCGCGAGAACGGGTTGTCCACGGGTTCCGTGAAATACAGCGGAAAGTCCACCCGGACCCCGAACGTGAGTCTCAAGCGCTCGGTCGCCACGAGTTCATCCTGGGCGTAGAACGCGAGCTGACCCACGTCGATGGTCTCGCCTTTGTACGATGCCGTCGCCGGCGTGATCATTGCCCGGAAGTCCTTCTGTCCCGGGCCCGGGCTCGTGGCTGTGAAGAAGTCGTTCAACGAGGAGAACGTGCTCCCGATCGGAATGAAGTATGGCAGGAAGAACACGCCGTGGCGGAAGATGTTGAACGAGTTGAAGAATGAGAACAACTCGAAATTCGCCCCCAGCGTGAAGACGTGACGTCCGCGGAACAGGCTCAGGTTATCCGTGAACTGGAGCACGTCCTGATCGAGAATATTGTGGATCGAGAAAGGCTCGTGGCCCACGGTCGTGTAAGTGACCCCCGCCTCCCCGATTTCGACCGTCGGGAAGTCCCCGCTGAACGGCTGGCGGAAGTCGCGGAAGCGGTTGTAACTCGCGAAGAACCGGTTCGCCAAGGTCGTGCCACGGCTGTTCACCTCCAGCGCGAATGAGTTCAGGTTGTTGTTGATGGCGTAGCCGGAGTTATAGAACGGCAGGCTGCTCTCGTTCGGCCCCCGCCCCGTGTTGTTCACCGACAGGACGAACGGATGCGGCGGCAGGTCCCGCTTGGCGTCCAGGAAGTTGTAGCGCAGCGAGACGTTGTGGTCCACGCTGGCGTTCCAGTCCAGCCGGAGCAGTAGCTTGTTGTTATCGGTCTCGTGGATGTAGCCCTCGTACTCCCCCGGATCGTAGTTGTACTGCGCGATCATCCGCTGGCGAATGGAGTCCATGGTGGACGCCCGCACCCGCGACACGCCGAATCCGGGGGCGCCCGTGCTCCGATTCGCCACGAAGTTGGTGCCGGGATCGTCGGTGCGCTCGATCTCGCCGTTCAGGAAAAAGAACAGCTTGTCCCGCACCAGCGGCCCGCTGAACGCTATTCCGGACTGGAGGAACGTGAGGTCGGGGTTGGCGATGACCGGGGAGCCCTTCACGGTGTTGCCCAGAAGGTCCTCATTTCGGAAGAACGTGTAGGCGGAGCCGCGGAACTCGTTGGTGCCGCTTTTGGTGACCGTATTGACGTTCGCGCCAGTAAACCCACCCTCGCGTACGTCGAACGGGGCGAGCGAGACCTGCACCTGCTCCACCGCATCGTAGGGCACCGGCTCGGCGTTGGTCTGGCCGCCCGGAGCGGGGTCGTCAAGCCCGAACGGGTTATTGAAGTAGGACCCGTCGAGGGAAATGTTGTTGTACAGCCAGTTCCGCCCTGCAAATGCGAAGTTGCCGTCGTTTCTCGGGTCCAGGCGGATCAGGTCGCGCGTGCTGCGCTTGATGGACGGGATCGAGAGCACGGCCGGCGCGTTCACGAAAGTCGCGGCGCCAGTCCGGCCGGAGTTCATCACCTCGTCCGCCGGGGCGGATACCTCGACGGCGGCAAGCTGCACGGCCTGAGGCCACAGCCGGAAGTCCAGCCGCTGGTTCACGCCGAGATCGAGCGAAAGTTCGGTGAGGGTGTCGGGACGGTATCCGATGAGCGTCACCCTGATCCGATACGGTCCGCCCACCCGCATGTTCGGTATGTTATACGCCCCGCCGGACCGGGAAACGGCGCGGTACTGGGTGGCGCTGGGCAGGTGCACCGCCAGGATCGATGCCTGGAGGAGCGGGGCGCCTTCGCGATCGGTGATCAGGCCGTGAATCCCTGACGTGGTGACACCCTGGGCGAACAGCACTGCCGGCAGCAGCGGTACGCCGCACGCGAGCGCCAGGAGCCAGGTCGGCAGCCGCATCCTGTACACCATCACGTATCCTCCCTTGGAAAGCTCGCCGCGCGGGGTGACCGGCCTCATCCGGAGGGCGCCGGGGCCGGGTCGGGCGGCGAGTCGCCATGAGAGGTAGTTGGCGGCCCGGTTGTGTCAAGTCGGCCACGTCGTCACGCGGCCTCGTGCAGCCTCCGGGCGACCTCGATGACATCGTGCGGGTGTCGGGCCGCGTAATCCGGACGATGGGGCCAGTTATCGAACTCCATAGAGCCGGTGAAACTCACGGCCACCGTGACGATCTCCACGGGCGTGTCGGTCTCGGCCAGCGCGGCGCGGGCGTTGTGCGCGCAGCGAATGTCAGTCTGGTGGTCGCCCAGATACAACATCATGCCGGGTGCGCAAGCCGTGAGCGCCCTCAGGCAATCGAGCAGGCCGTCGGGCGCAGGCTTCTGGCGCCGAATGTCCACGTCCTCCCAGCCCACGATGTGACGGAACCGATCCTGCAGGTTCGCCTCGCGGAGGGACCGCGCGATCTGATGTCGCCCGTTCATGGACACGATGCCGTGCGGCACGAACGCCAGCGCCGCGAGCACCGTGGCGACGCCATCGAAGACCGGCGCGACGGTGTCGTCTTCCATTTGATAGCGGGTCCACATGCGTCCCACCCGGTCGGTCTCCTCTTCGGAGAAACCGAACTCACGCGCGTATAGGTCCCGCCAGTTGGCGTAGCTTCGATTCACCTGGTCATAGACGGACCAGTCGCGCAGAGCGGGAAACGAGTCGAGCGGCCGCTGGGCGACCTCGGCCATGATGCGCCGGACCACGTTGTAATTGCGGCGGCGAGAGTCCACAAGCGTGCCGTCGAAGTCCCAGACAACAGCGGTCAGAGTTCGGGCAGACATGACAAGCCAAGATAAGAGGCGTAAGGGGTAAGAGGTGAGGGGCCCATGACGAAAGGCGTGGGGGTGAGAGGTGAGGGGAGGCGCCCCCCTCACGTCTCACGCCCTGGTCCATGGCTGCGGGGCCACCATTGCCGTTTGCCGAAAGGCGGTCCAGAATTGCAATCCGTCGCTATGTACCGTATTGAGGGTCTCGCCAAGCTCGCCGGGCGCGAGCGCTACGTAGACGATCTGCCCCTGCAGGACTTCCTCTGGGGCATGACCGTCCGGAGTCCGGTCCCGCGGGGCCGCATCCGCGCGATCCGGTTCGCGAAAGACGTCGACTGGCGCGAGTTCGTTGTGGTGGACCATCATGACATCCCCGGCCCGAACGAAGTGTTGCTGATCGAGCGTGACCAGCCAGTCCTGGCGGCTCAATACGTCCGACACATGCACGAGCCCGTGCTGCTGGTCGCGCATCCGTCACGGGATGCGGTGCGCCGCGCCGTCCGAGCCATCGAGGTCGTGGTGGATCCCGAGGAGCCGGTGCTCGACTATCGCAAGCCTCCGCGGCCCGATCAGGTGCAGTACGGATCGGACAACGTGTTCAAACGGATCACGATCGCCAAGGGCGACGTGGAGCGAGCATTCGCCGGGGCGGCCGTGGTGGTCGGGGGCGTGTACGAGACCGGCGCGCAGGAGCACGTGTATCTGGAGACCCAGGGCATGATCGCCCGGCTGGAGGGTGATACGGTCGTGGTCGTGGGGTCCATGCAGTGCCCCTACTACGTGCTCACCGCCCTCATGCACGCCCTGAAGCGCGACGAGCACCGCGTACGCGTGGTGCAGGCGCCTACGGGCGGCGGGTTCGGCGGCAAGGAGGAGTATCCGTCGCACGTGGCGCTGCACGCATCGCTGCTCGCATTGAAAGCGCGGCGAACGGTGAAGATCGTGTACGACCGTGGCGAGGACCTCGCGGCCACCACCAAACGCCATCCCGCGTGCATTCGGCACCGCACCGGCCTGGCCCAGGACGGGCGCCTGCTCGCGCAGGACATCGAGATCGTGCTGGACGGCGGTGCGTACGTGACGCTGTCGCCGGTGGTGTTGAGCCGGGCCGCGATTCACGGTGCGGGGCCGTACCGCTGCGACCACGTTCGGATTCAGGGGCGGGTGATGCTCACCAACGCGGTTCCGTATGGCGCGTTTCGCGGATTCGGCGCCCCGCAAGTCCAGTTCGCGGTCGAGCGGCACATGGATGTGATCGCTCGGCGGCTGAACATGGACCCCGTCGAGGTGCGCCGCATCAACCTGTTGCGCGACGGAGACACGACGGCAACCGGCCAGGTGATCCGCGACGGCGTGGACCGGATCCGCCTGATGGAGCGCGCGGTGGAACTCTGTGGCTACCACGCAAAACGGCTGGATCACGCCAGGCACAACGCCAGCGACGCCACGACACGCCGCGGCATGGGGATCGCCACGTCCTACCACGGCTCGGGCTTCACGGGGGCGGGCGAAGTGAGGCTCAAGTCGCGCGTCCACGTCGCGGGCCTCGCGGGCGGCCGCGTAGAAGTCCGCACGGCCAGCGTGGAAATGGGACAGGGGACCCTCACCGTGTTTACCCGCCTCGCGGCCGATCGCCTGGGCCTGGCGCGGGAGGATGTCCTCATCGCGGAGCCGGACACCGGCCGGGTGCCGGACAGTGGCCCTACGGTTGCCTCGCGCACGGTCATGGTGGTGGGGAAGCTCGTGGAGCGCGCGTGCGACGATCTGCGTCGCCAGCTCGAGCTGGGGCGGGAGACGCGCGGCGACACGCTCCGGGATGCGATCAGGGCGTGGCATCGGGAGCATCGCGGCGCGGAGCTGATCGGGGAGGCCGTGTATAAGAAGCCTCCTGGCATCGAGTGGGACGACACGAACTACCGTGGCGACGCGTATGCCGCGTTCGGGTGGGGCGCGCATGCGGCCGAGGTGGAAGTGGACCTGCGCACAGGAAACATGAAGGTGCTCGACTTCGTGGCCGTGCTGGACGTCGGGACGGTGCTGGCGGAAACGCTGGCCCGCGGGCAAGTGCAGGGAGGCGTGGTTCAGGGGATCGGCTGGGCGCTCATGGAAGAATGCAAGTTCCTGGGCGGCGCGATGGCCAACAACCAGCTCACCAACTACGCCATCCCGACTAGCGCGGACGTTCCGCCGATCCGGGTGGTGTTCGTGGAGACGCCGTTCGAGCACGGGCCGCAAGGAGCCAAGGGACTTGGGGAGCTGCCGGTCAACGGGACTGCGCCCGCGGTTCTCAATGCGATTGCCGCGGCTACGGGGACCTCCCCCGGTAACATCCCGCTGACGCCGGAAGTGATGCTGGACCTCCTGGAACGCGGCGCCGGAACCGCCGTGGTGGGCTGAGTGGCGGGTCACAAGAAGCGCGGTTCCGGCACCAAGCGAGGCTCGCCGGCGGGAAAGCGCCGCGCAGGCGCGCGGCCGGCACTGGCCGCGCAGGAAACGGTCAGCGTCGCGGTTGACGTCAACGGAGTCTCGGTCGCGCTCGACGTACCGGCGGACGAGCGGTTGCTCGACACGCTGCGCTATCGCCTGGGCCTGACAGGGACGAAGGAAGGGTGCGGAGAGGGGGAATGCGGCGCCTGCACCGTGTATGTCGACGGCGTGCCGGTGAACGCCTGCCTCGTGCCGACCTATCAGGTCCGCGGTGCCGCGGTCCGAACCATCGAGTCGGTAGATTCCGGCGAGCTGCAGCCGTTCCTCGCGCATGGCGCCACACAGTGTGGCGCGTGCACGCCGGGCGTGATCATGACGGCCTGTTGGGTCCGCGATCATCCGGAGCTGCTCGAGCGGCATTCCATTCGCGAGTTGATGGCTGGCAACCTGTGCCGCTGCACGGGCTATGACGGAATCGCCGAGGGCCTCGCCACGGCGCTCTCGCCCGGGACGCCGTCCCCGTGAGCGTTCTCCTCCCCGACTCCACTCGCGCGGCCCTCGACATGCTGGCCGAGACCCGCGGCGCCGCCGTGCCGCTGGCGGGCGGGACCGACCTATTGGTCCACTGGCCGGTTCGATTGGACGACCACGAGAGGACGTACCTGGACCTCTCGGGCGCGCGCGAGTTGAGAGCGTATCAGTGGACTGACGAGGAGCTGGTCCTGGGCGGGCTCACGACCTATTGGGACGTGTTGACCGACACAAGAGTGTGGACGCACTTCCCGCTGCTCACGCACGCCGCGCGGCAGGTGGGCGCGATCCAGATTCAGACGCGGGGCACGTGGGCGGGCAACATTGTGAACGCGTCTCCGGCTGCGGACGGCGTGCCGGTCCTGATGGCCTACGACGCCATTGTCGTGCTCGCATCCGTGGCGGGCCAGGAAGAAGTTTCGCTGGCGGACTTCTACACCGGCTACAAGGAGATGCGCCGTCGCCCCGACCAGCTCATCGTGGCGATCCGTGTCCCGCGGCGCGCGCACGCCGTGCAGATCTTCGAGAAGGTCGGCCAGCGCCGCGCGCAGGCTATTGCCAAGGTGGGCCTTGCCGTCACGCGCTCCGATGCGGGGTGGCGCGTCGTGGCCGCCAGCATGGCCCCAACCGTGCGCCGGTGCCCGGCCGTGGAGCGGTTGCTCGAGGAACAAGCACCCGTGCACGGGCCAGAGGACTTCCTCGCGGCGATCGAGCGCGACGTCACGCCGATTGACGACATCCGCTCGACGGCGAGGTATCGCGCGCGGGTCATGGCCAACCTGCTGTACCACGATCTCCGCGGGGTCTGCAACTTCATCCAGTGAGCGCGCGCCGGGACTCTGGAGTTGAACGGAGCACTGGCGCCTTGCCGATCGGGCGCAGCCCCTGGACCGCGGCCGCCAGCCCCAGCACCGATTCTTCTCCCATCGGGCGACCCACGATCTGGAGACCTACAGGCAGGCCGTGCGAGTCGAGGCCGCACGGAACGGATGCGACCGGGAGGCCGGTGAGACTGAGCACGAACGTCGGAGCGAGCCAGTCCACGTACGTTTCCATCTGCTTGCCGCCGACCGTGCGCGGATAGTTCTCCTCCACCGGGAACGGCGGCACCGCCATCGTGGGCGTGAGGAGATGGTCGAAGCGCGCGAACACGTCGCGCAACCGGTGCCAGATCGCGCCACGCGCCTGCTCGGCAGAGCCGAGATCGCTCACGCCAGTGGCGAGTCCCGCCCTGGTATTTCCCGCCACGTTGGGGCCGAATCGGTCCAGCTTGTCGAGCCGCGGGTACATCTGTGTCACGAACCACAGGCCGCGGAGCGCCAGGAAGGCCTTCCGGCCGAACGCCAGATCGAGACTGATGACCTCGACATGGGCTCCCGCGGACTCGAGCGCCAGGACCGCCTGGCGACACCCGTGCTCGATGTCCGTGTCGATGCCGATACCCACGACATCGGGGCAATAGGCCAGGCGGAGCCCAGCCCGCGTCTGTGCGCGGGCCGCGGCGGCGAAGTCGCGCCCTGCCGTTGGCTGTGCGAGCGGCGCCCAGGCGCTCGGGCCCGCGATCGCCTGAAGCATGAGGGCCACGTCTTCAGCCGTGCGCGCCACAGGCCCCGTCACCTGGAGCGTGTCCCACACGTAGTCCGATGGGTGCGTCGGCACCAGCCCCACCGAAGGCCGCAGCCCCACCACGCCGCAGAACGACGCCGGGATGCGCAGCGAGCCGCCGAGGTCGGTGCCCTGCGCCAGGGCGATCATGCCGGTCGCGAGAGCCGCCGCGCCGCCGCCGGTGGAGCCGCCCGCGCTTCGCGACAGGTCCCACGGATTCCGCGTGCGGCCGAAGACCTCGTTGAATGTGTTGCCACCCGCCGCGAATTCGGGCGTGTTGGTCTTGCCGAGGATGATGGCACCGGCCTCCCGCAGCCGGCGCACGACGAGGGCGTCCTCTGCCGGGACGAAATCCGTATACAGCGGCGAGCCGTAGGTCGTGCGGAGTCCCGCCACCTCGGTGACGTCCTTGATGCCAACCGGCACGCCGCACAGCGCGCCTATCTCGTCGCCGCGCGCGATGCCACGCTCCAACACGCGGGCGTCATCCAGGGCGCGGGGATTCAAGGTCACGACGGCGTTGATCGCCGGATTGTACCGCTCGACCCGCTCGAGACAGGCCTGTACGACCTCAACCGGGGAAAGCTCACGGGTGGCGACGAGCCGGCGCAGCTCGGAGGCGGGGAGGTCGGGCATGTCGTGGGGAGTGGGCATGGCAGGCTAGAACAGCGATGTTCGATATTCGATATCCGGTGTTCGAGCATCGGATATCGGACATCGGATATCGAACATCTGGCATCTCACTCGTGTCACTTCCACTCCCCCCCAAACGCCACCACCCGTGCAAACGCCGCCTCGCCTCCCTTGAACTTCCACGGGAAGCAGCCAAGCGTCAGCCGTGTGTTCTGCAGCTCGGGGGCGTCGATCTGGCCGCCCAGGTTCTCGATGTGGATACATTCCTTCGGGAACAGCGCGTTGTGCGTCAGCTGATAGGCGTCGTCCGGAAACAGCCGCTTCATCCCCTCGGCCCCGAACTTTTTCTCGGCCTTGGTCCGAACGCGGTCGCAGTGGCCGTGCGCTCCTTTGCCGAGGAACCGGCCGATCGGGAGATTCATGGGGTGATCCGTGGAAACGCAGTCCACGCCCCACACGTGGATCCGCTTCTCCAACAGCCACGGCACCATGTCGGGATGGGCGCCGGGGTGATAGTGGTAGTAGCGCTCTTCGTCCGGTGAAGCGCCGAAGTCGGCATACTGGTGCCAGCCCGTGTGCAACAGCAGCAGGTCGCCCGGTCGCACCTCGACCCGCTGCTCGATCATCTGGGGCGTGTACACGGCGAGATCGTCCATCTCGTCCCGGAGGTCGACGATCACCCCGGTGCCGCACAACCACTCGAGCGGGATCTCGTCGATCGTCTTGCCGGCCGTGACGAAATGGCGCGGCGCGTCGAGATGCGTCCCCATGTGGTTCGATGTCATGATGTACTGCGCGTTGACGCCGTGTTCCGCTTTGCGCTTGATGTACTTCACCTCGAACGGCGGGTAGTACGGCCAGAAGGAGCTGCGCTCGTTCAGGGGCTGGGAGAGATCATAGAGTTTCATATCACCTCTTCATGAGCAGCCAATAGAGTCCAAACGACACGATCGCGGCGGAAAACCACGCGCCATCGAACAGAAACCGGAGAGGCGCTGCCAGCGTGCCGGCGAGGGCCACGAGCACGCCCGCGGTCAGGGCGACCAGCGCGTGGCGGTTGATCCCGCGCCGGTAGGCGTACGCGCCGTCCACCGTGTACAGGTCCTTGAGGACCAGCGCGCCGCGGCGAATCAGGACGTAATCGCACACGATCACGCCGCCTACGGCGCCCAGCAGTCCCGAGTAGGTGATCAGCCATCCCTGGTACATGTCGAGCAGCTTCCACGGGAAGATCAGCACGCCCAGGGCGCCGGCAATCAACCCGCCCAGCCGGAACCCGATCCGCCGCGGGTTGAGGTTGGCAATGCTGTTCGCCGGCGCCACGATATTCGCGGCGATGTTGGTGGTCAGCGTGGCAACAACGATCGCGGCGAGCGCGAGCAAACCGAGCAGCGGACTGCCGGACTCATTGGCAAGGCGAGCCAGCAGATCCACGGGGTTCCAGATCGCCTGGCCGTACAGAACCACGGTGGCGCTCGTGACCGCCACGCCAATGAAGGCGAACAGCGGCATCGTGGTGAGCAGGCCCAACGCCTGGCCGATCGCCTGGTCCCGCTGGCTCTTGGCGTAGCGCGTGAAGTCCGGGATGTTGAGCGAGAGGGTCGCCCAGTATCCCACCATCGCGGTGACCCAGGGAACGAGCACGGCCAGGGCGCTGGTTCGCGCGCCGCCCTCGGCGGGTCTCAGCGCGTCGGCGCCATCGAGCATCACGCCGAGCCCGCCAACCCGGAAGGTGGCCCACGCCAGCAACGCCAGGCCCAACCCGATCAGCACCGGGGCCGACAGCGTCTCCAACCACTTGATGCTCTCCGTGCCCGCCCACACGAAGTACATGTTGACGAGCCAGAACGCGAGAAAGCTCACGTAGTGGGAGACTCCGTAGCCCATGAACCGCCACTCGCCACCCAGCGAGAGCCACGCCGGCCACAGAATGCCGAGCAGGGCGTTGATGGCGAGCCCCCCGATCCACGTCTGGATGCCGAACCAGCCGCACGCGACCACCGCCCGCATCAGGGCCGGGACGTGGGCGCCCGAATGGCCGAACGCCGCGCGGGCGTACACGGGGAACGGGATGCCGTACTTCGCTCCTGCGTGGGCGTTGATCACGAGGGGAACCAGCACGATGGCGTTGCCGAGCAGAATGGCGAAGAGGCTCAGCTGCCAGGACAGGCCGGCATCGATCATGCTCGCGGCGAGCATGTACGTTGGGATGCACACGCTCATGCCCACCCACAGCGAGGCAACATGCCACAGGTTCCAGGTGCGCTGCTCGAGACGCGTGGGGGCGATGTCCGGGTTGATCAGGGCGCTTGGCGGCAACGCGTCGGCTAGCTCGACCAGCTCGCCGCTCGACGAAGACGCGAGGGGGGCCGCCGGATTCATGCTATCTGCACCCGCTCGAACGCCCTGGACAACGCCCGTCGTACTAGCACGCCCACGAGGTGCCGGCGATAGTCGCTCGACGCATGGATGTCGCTGGGCGGATCCACGTCCCCATTTGCCGCTCGATCCGCGGCCGCCCGCATCACCTCAGCCGTGGGCGCTTCGCGCACCAGCACCTCCACGGCACCACTCGCGGACACCGGTCCGTCGCCCACGCTCAGCAACACGACGCGGGCGCCGGCGCACCGGCCTCCGGCGTTCAGCCACACCGTCGCCGCCACGCCGACCAGCGCGTAGTCGCCGTGCCGGCGCGACACTTCCAGGAACGCGTGGCCGCATCGCTCCGGCGGCGGCGGCAGATGGACCGCGAGCAACAGCTCGGTGGGACGCAAGGCCGTGGTGAACAGGCCGGTGAAGAACTCACCCGCGTCGATCCAGCGCGTACCGTGCCGGCTCCCGACCTGAAACCGCGCGCCGCTGGCCACCATCGCTGCCGGCAATTCAGCCGCCGGGTCGGCGTGGGCCAGGCTTCCGCCGATCGTGCCGCGGTTGCGGATCTGCGGGTGAGCGACGAACGGCATGGCCTCATGGAGGAGTGGTGCCATGGTCTTCACCAGATCGCTCCGCTCTACTTCCCCCTGGCGGGTCATCGCGCCGATGTGAAGCCCCTCGGCGGGCGTGGGGCGCAGATAGGCCAGGTCCGCGGCCGGATTGAGGTCGATCAGCCGCCGGGGTTGTGCGAGGCGGAAGTTCATGGCCGGAATCAGA